>JBNKDX010000111.1:0-7035 GCA_050288485.1 Rhodomicrobiaceae bacterium
ATCGGAGCTTGATGGCGTGCCGCCGATGGCTCGCCCCGTACCCTGGCCGAACCTGGCGTCTATCGAGGCGTCACGCCCGGCCCGATGCTTCGTAATCCCCGCCATGATCGTCGCGCGCAACGCCGCCTGGCGCTGACGCGCTGCTTCCTCAAGCGGCTGCAGGTTCCGCGCGCGCCGGACGAAAGAGGCGGAAGCCGGTTTCGTCATTCCTCGCACCCCTCATCGAGTTGATGGCTGGCGACGATGCGGCGGAGATCGGAGACAGACTTCTTCTCTGACCAGCTCGACCACAGCCGCGCGGCGAGGAGGAGCGGCTTGACGCCGCGTTCCGCGAACCAGGCGGCCTCGTTCTTGCTGCCCGCTGCCTCGACGCCGCCGGCGCCGGTGTGGCAGCCTTGCGGTCCTCGGCAGAGCGGCACCGCGAAACGGTCGGTGGCTTTCATGGCGGCGCCGCGCTCACCCGTTCCCGCCTTGAGGTGGTGGGCGTCGGATGGCGCCGGAGCATCGCAGGCGCAGCACGGCAATTGCCGGATGGCGGCGAGATAGGCTGCCGACATCCCGTCGCGCAGCTGACGGCGGCGCTTCGTCTCGACGCGGACGGGAAAGGGACGCTTCGGCCGCGAGGAGTCGCGCCGCGTCATGCGCCTGCCCTCGCTTCGGGTTTTGCGAGCGCGCCGTTCGTTGCCGCCGGCGGCACCAGGCGTCCATAAGTCAGGCTGCTGCTCATTGGGGATCCTCCAGGGCTGACGAAAACAGGTCTTGCACCTTCACGCCGGGCACGATGCGCGTCTCGATGATCTCGTAACAGGCGTCACGGATGGGTGCGAAAGCGCGCTGGTCGAGCCGTGCCCAGGAGACGCTGTGCGGCATCTTGATGGTGACGACGCCGCGGGCTTCGTCGACCTCGGCGAAGGCGTGCTTGCGGGCGGCGGCCTGATACATCAGGCGGCAGAGAAAATCGGCGTAGCCATTCGCCCCCATGACGCGGGCGGCATCGGCAGGCACTTCGAAGGGGGCGCAGTGCCCGGCCTCGCACAGCAACCAAGCGCGCAGATGCTCCGGATCAGCGAAGGGAATGTTCGAGCGGTTGTTTTCGAACGCCTTGTTGACGATGCCGAAGAACCGCTTGTGGTCGATCAGGTAGCGCGGCAGCGTCAGCGTCACCTTGAAGCATGTGCCGGGCTGCAGGTGATCGAGGAAGTCGCGCCAGATGAGGCGGTCGCCGTCACGATAAGGGGCCGCGCCCTTCTCCTGGCGCAGTTCGCTCTTACAATGCGGGCATGTCTGGCGCGTGACTTTCCGCTGAAACATCATCTCCGCCATGATGTGACCTCCCTCCATGCGGCAACCACACTGCAGAGAGCGACGATCG
This sequence comes from Rhodomicrobiaceae bacterium, assembly GCA_050288485.1. Classification (GTDB taxonomy): domain Bacteria; phylum Pseudomonadota; class Alphaproteobacteria; order Rhizobiales; family Rhodomicrobiaceae; genus JARRLC01. The sequence goes on from JBNKDX010000111.1 coordinate 1,373, forward strand.
CGGCGATGGCCGCGAGCAGATTGTTTCCGGCCGCGAACAACACTTTCGCGAGCCAGAATGCCGCCATACCGGCCGTGGAGTACCCGCTAATGGCGGTTGTTCGGACAAGGGGAAGCCGCCTTCTCGTCGGCTTTCGGCCTCCTTTGCGCCTCACTTGTGGCGTGATATAATTACGAAGTTCAACCCCAGACGTGACGGTCCGTTCACGTATTATGATGTCCTCACGCGGCGAGAATTCCTTCACAACATCGTCCGCCGGTGAGCGGCGCGTCATTCCAGCCGCGGTGTAATTACACCCCAATGCCCCCCACGGGGGGAAGGAACACCGGGCGCGCGCTCGCATGCCAGCAAGCCCGCGGCGTTCACCGTTTACGGAAACGCGTTCATGTGAACACGTGGAAAAAGTCATTATATAACAAGACCTTATGAAGCTACCGTTTACCATAGATCATTCAAACCCAATGCAATGCGCACACAGATGTTATACTTACTTCTTGTTGCACAAACAAAACGAGGTAACACACATGTTATTACAACGTCTTGCGACCTGGATTTCTAGAAACATCTTCCACGGTAGCGGCGTATTACGGCGTAGTAGGAAAATTGTGCCCATGACTAATTCCGATTTCTACATTGAGCATCTTACGGTAAGAGGGGACCTTGTCACCGAATACGTTAACGCGAGAAGCCTTCGTGAGGTTCAAGGGCGCCTGTACATTGACGGCTGGTATTCGATGTTTCCGAGTTACCGCAGTGTTCCGGTGGATCGCATCGTAACGCTTGCAGACGATCAGACCGGGCAGATTGTCCCGCGTGACGACGTGGCAGATTGGCTCGTAAATCGGACCCTGCATTGAAGGGGGAATTATCATGCGGCCCTCCGCAGGCGGGAGGTAACGCGGCCGCGCATGGCTAGAACTTCACGTGTAGTGCGAAACACGGTGCGCCAGACGACGCGGCGATATCGCCCTGCGCGATCTTCCCGACCGCAGACATTCCACGGACAGTCGCGGATTCTGGCGCCCGCGTCCCACGCTTTGTTCAGGGCTTCGGTCGCAACGTCGGCGAGATCGGTATCGCTAAGCGGCGTGCGCGAGATGTCGGTGAGATTGTAGCGCATGAGCGCCCCCGAAAGTGATTTTCGGGGGCAAAGTTACTTCACTATATGTGAACTAGTCAAGATCCAATGTCACTAACTGTGAAGCCAAGGCTTTCACCAGTTTCCACCTGCATCGTTTCAATCTGCTTCTTGATGCGCGTGGCGATCCCGTATGGGAGCTTCGAAAGGAGGCCCCGATAAATCCAATCCAGTGATAGGTCGTATTCCTGACAGAGCTTCATCGCATGCTCAACACGGGGATACCGATCTCCGCTTTCCCACATGCTAGCAGCGCTCGGGACTATACCAACTGGCGCATAAAAATCCCTCTGGTTCGGGAAGCCGAGTGCCAGCCGGGTGATTTCGAGCCGTTTGCCGATAGCTTCAGGCCTCTGTATGTGGAATTTTCTCTGCATCCCCAAATATCACATACACAGCCCGCGAACATGTAATCACTGATCGGCGCTTGACACGATTCACTAACTGTGACATCGCCTCGTGCATGGTTCAAAACGAGCAATTGGCCACTGTCGCCGACGTGATCGCTGCCTTCGGCGGACCGAACGCGATGGCGAGTGTTTTTGGCGGTGTTCCCAGCAGGTTCTGTAATGCCAGAGCTAAGGGTGCATTTCCGGCCAGTTGGCACATGCGAATATATGTTGAGTGCCTGAAGCGCGGCTTAACGATCGCGCCGGAACTGGTGGGCATGACAAGCGAAATCATGGCGCATGCCAATGCAGACGCCGCCGCGAAGCTGGCGCAAATGACTGCGGAGTGAGGTGATGGTCGCATCGAATGCCAGCCGCTCGCCGAAGGGGCGCGCGATCAGACGCTCGGAACAGGAAGGCAGGACCGTGGTGTTTCCGGCCGTTACTCTCGATGCCTTGGCGGGCCATGCTGCCGCTCGCCGCTGTTCGGCCAATGAACTCGCTCGGCGCATTGTCGAGACGGTTCTCCATGACAATCTGATCGACGCCGTTCTGGACGATGCGGAGGTTACGGGGCGGGCGGCCGCGTGAAGTTTGTATCCCACGCGAAAGCGGGGCGTTGATTGCTGGGTGGCCGTACACCCGGCAGGAGCCCCGCGAGTAGGTCCAGCCACCGGGCGGCAGGTTGCGGTGAACGCGGCCTTGCGCGTGACGGCCGGGAGAGCACGGCACCTCAATCGTGCCCTTGCCCAAGGGCCGTTTGTCCGGTGGCGTCCGCGCCGCCGGACATTCCCCGTCAGTTCGTTGCGTCGCGTTCGTGAAGCGTTGTTGCGCGCTGGGCCACTCCTGCCTCGCGTGCCGGTTTCGGACAAATGGCGACCAGCGAGGCGGCTCCAAGCCATGCTCAATCGTGCTCAGCTCATCGGCCATCTCGGCGGCGATCCGGAAACCCGGCACACCTCGTCCGGTAGGCCGGTGTGCTCATTCTCGCTCGCCACTTCAGAAAGCTGGAGGGACCGCGACAGTGGCGAGCGCCGCGAGCGGACCGAATGGCACCGGGTTGTGGTGTGGTCCGAGGGCCTGATCAAGATTTGCGAGAACTATCTGCGCAAGGGCAGCCGCATCTTCATCGAGGGCAAGATCGCGACGCGGAAATGGGCGGATCAGGAAGGCAAGGACCGCTATTCAACGGAAATCGTCCTGCAGGGCTTCGACGCCCGCATCCAGTTGCTCGACCGCAAGACAAACGGCAGGGGGCCGGACAGTCCCGACGACTACGGCAACGGTGACCGTTACGGCGCGAACAGGCCGCTCGATGCCGACGGCGACGAAATCCCCTTCTAACGGAGACCGGGCATGACCAATGCCAACCCCAAAGGCAAATCCCCATACCGGCGCCATGGCAAGCGCCCGTACCGCTATTCCGATCTCTACCACCGCTGGCGCGCGCCCGTGATGTCCGGCGATGCCGATGAGACCGCGCGACTCTCGCGCATGCACGCGCGCCGTTTCCTGCATGAATTTCCTTGGACGCCGGAGCGCCTGGCGGCGTGACCGGATTTTCCGCCGGGGGCGGCGGCTGTGTGCGTCTGGAGCAACGACCGAGAGGGCTAACACCATGAAGACGATTTTGGCCTGCAGCCTGGCTGCGCTTCTTTCCAGTCCGGCGCTCGCCGCCGATTTGAGCCGTACGCCGAGGACCGGCACCGCGCCGGTGGGTTGGGCCGGACCGTATATCGCCGCCGGTGCCGGCTATGCTGTGGATACGGTCGATACCGGGGCGGTCAGCATTGCCGCTGAAGGCCTGCGGCTCGCGGGGCGGGCCGGGTACAATTTCCAGTGGGGCAATATCGTCGCCGGGCCGTTCGCGGATATTGCGTGGACGAATGCCAAGGTGGCGACGAATTTCGGCGAGGTCGATCTGTCCTATGCCGTTGGCGGGCGCGTCGGCGTCGTGATGGGCGGCGCGCTCGTCTACGCCAATGCCGGTTGGGAGTGGCAGGATTTCACCAAGACCGGCGATGTCGATTACAACCCGGACGGCATGTTCGCCGGCGGCGGTATCGAGGTGAATCTCGGCAGCGGCTTCGCCGCCGGTCTTGAGGGCCGTCATTCCTGGCGGTCCGACGCCGATATGGATAACGGCGCGACCACCGCGCTGGTGCTTTTCTCAAAGCGGTTCTGACCGCAGGCGGATGAACCGGCGCTGCGCGGCCGCCTCCGGCCTGCAGCGCCAACGGAGTGCTGCAATGAAGGGAACGGGGCACATGGACGATCAGAACAGGCCATTCAATGAGGTGGTCGCCGAATACGGCAACGGGCGCCTCCTCGAAAGGCTGAGCGCGGAACTCGCCGAAGTCACCCGCGCCGTCGCCGAGACGAACCTCAAGGGCACGCTGACGCTGAAACTCAGCGTCGAGCCTTCCGGCGACGCCGCTTTCACGATGAACGCCGAGGTCACCGCCAAGGCGCCGAAGCGCGGCGTCGGCCAGGCGATTTTCTACGCCGATGAAGCCGGCAACCTGTCCCGGCGCGATCCGCGTCAGGCGGAACTGCCGCTTCGTGCGGTCGCCGGCGCGGCCATCAACTCTTAAGGGGGCAAACCTATGAACCAGATCGAAAATGCCGAAGTGGTGAAGGAACTGATCGGGACCGGCAAGGCGATGGCCGCGCCGTTCGAACATCCGCAGGGAGGAAAGGTGGTCATCGTCCCAAGCGGGTACAACGTCGCACATCTGCCTCCGCTCGACAGGCCGCTGAGCCGCATCAAGGCTGAACCGGACTTTCACGACGCGCAGTCCTTCATTGCCTATGTGAAAGAGTATGGCGAGGACGCCGCGCAGATTTTCGCCGAGCAGGACCGCACACGGATCACGGCGATCCTCGACTATCACAAGCCCGACGCCCCGGCCCATTGCGGGCACGTCGCCAAATGCGTTCTGCCGCATTCGGAACAATGGCTGGCCTGGGCGGAGATCGACGGCAAGGAAGTGCCGCAGGCACTGTTTGCCGAGTTCATCGAGGAGAACGCGCTCGACATCTATGAGCCGGCGAGCGCTACCGTGCTGGAGATCGCGAAATCGCTGAACATCAGGGCGACGGTCGAGTTTGACTCCGCGGTCAACATCGCCAACGGAACGACGCAGCTGCGCTGGTCGGAGAAGCAGGACGGCAAGGGCCGCGGCGACATCGAGGTGCCGCAGAAGATCAGGCTCGGCCTGCCGGTGTTCCAGGGCGGCGACCTGGTCGAGGTCTGGGCGTTCCTGCGCACGCGGGTCAATGGCGGCAAGCTCAGCTTCATCGTCAAGATGCACCGGCGCAAGCTGATCATTCAGGAAGAGTTCCACCGCGTGGTGGCCCAGGTGGCGGACGGTACGGGGATCACGCCGCTTTACGGGCGTCCGTAAGCGGAGGGGGAGACGATGGGCGGAGCGATCGAGGCGGCAATTCGCCCCGCGGAGGGGGACTTCACCGAGGCCGCGGCCCTGGCCTGGCTCGCCGCGGCTGGCCGGATCGACACCTCCTGCTCGGGGCTCGCTGCCGCCTGGGGGTGGTCCACCTCCAAGGTGAAGCGCCACCTGGTCCGCTGGGCCGCGGCAGGCCGGATCGAACGGCGGACCGCGGCGGACCGGACCGGCACGCTCATCGTCTATCGCGGCGAGGGGCGGTCCGAACCACCGGTGGCTCGGACCAGTCCGGTAGTGGACCGGACCAGTCCGGCAGCGGTAAAGCCTTGTCCGGCAACGAAATCCGTGTCCCGACGGTCCGACCTCTACCGGTGGTTCGGTGGTGTCAGCCCACCCAGGCGGACCGCCGCGGTGGACCACCGGACCACCTCCCCGGACCAGCGGACCACCGCCCCGGGCCGGTCCATTGCTGCGCGGTCCGTGGCCTTCGTCACCGGCACGGCACTCGCTGTGCTCGGCCTCGGCATGGGCTATGTCTCGATGCGGATCAACCAGGGCTTCGGCGCCTCGATGGCGTCCACGGACGAGGCCGCCCAGCTATGGCAGCAGGGCAGCCTGCTCGCCGATCTGTTCAAGATGGTGGCCCTCGCCGGTGCCTCCGTTCTCTGGGGTGCCGGGCGGAAGAGCTTTGCCGGTGCGCTGGCGGCGGCCTGGCTGGTGACGGTGGTC
>JBNKDX010000112.1:0-7014 GCA_050288485.1 Rhodomicrobiaceae bacterium
GTTCCGGGAACGAGACCCTCCGTCAGCGCCGCGGCGCCCGGCGTCAGAGCGCCGGCGCGCGTCACGCCGTAGATGTAGATCAGGCCGCCGTCTCGCGGCGCGGTGTGGATCGTCCCGGCGCTGGCGCCCGTCGCGGAACCCGGCCCGGCCCGCGTCATGCAGCAGTCTCCTCGCGGCAAGCTCCGCAAGACGGTGGCTGCATCTGCTGGCGGATGACGTTGATCATCACCAGATCGGCCGCTGCGCTGGCGTCGGCCAGCCAGTCGACGGTTCCGGAGGGGGGAAAAGTGATCTCCACGGTCGCAAAGCTCGCCGGAGGCAGGGGGCCGGTAGCGCGGAACTTGACCTCGCCCGCCATTTCGGCGTGCAAGCGGTTCAGCATGCCTTCGAGCGAGCCCATGTCGGTCTTGTTGAGGAGGAGAGCGACATTGGCGGCCATCTGGTCGTTGGGCGGCGGGGTGGTCGCGATTCCGGTGGCCACCGTGCCGAGGACGTCGCAGACCTCGTCGGCGAGCGCGATGCGGCGGCGTTCCAGCGCCGCCTTCACCGCCTGTTCGAGCCGGACGCCGCCTTCCGCCCCCTCCGAGGCCTGCGCCTTCTCGCGCAGCCGGGCGATGTCATGTTCGGTGGCGATTTCGGCAAAGACCTGGTCGAGCCGCCAGAGCACCGCGACTTCCATCTGCAGATGATCGGTGAATTCCGCGAGACAGGCGTCAAGCGTATCCTTGCCCTGGCTCAGGACGTGGCGCACCGCATCTTCCTCCGGTGCGATCGCGCCGAATTTCACCGGCAGCACGGTTGTTTGAGCCATGGCCTCGTCGAGCACTTCCTGATGGCGAAGCAGGAAATTCACCGCCTGCTCGCGCGGCACGGCGGCCAGATCGCAATCCGGCGCGTGACCCACGATGGCGCCGGCGCCGCCTTCGCCGACGACGCGCAGGCCGCCCGCTAGCCCCTGGCCGCTGAAGGACAGGGATTTGGCGGTGCTGACGACGCCGTAGATGTAAAGACTGCTCATTGGCCCCGGCTCCATTCCGGCTGGCGGCAGGTGTGCATTCTGGAGCGTGGTTAGCCGGTGTGGCTTGAGTGAAACTTTCGTACCCGGCCGCGCGTGGACGAGCCGGGGCTTCCCGCGACGGGGAGGGAGGCGCTTCGGACAAGGCAGGCGCCGGACAAACACGCTAAGGGTTCATGAGGCCGGTGGCGGCAAATTTCGCCTCCACCGGCCCAAGCCGCCTCTACCTGTGAATCCTGATCTGCTGGAAATCGGTGGAACGGCGGGCGCGCGCCGGCTTTGCAGCCCTGGCGGCTTTCGGCTTAGCCGCGCGTTTCGTCTGCGCCTGGGCCATCCGCTTCAGAGAAACGGTCCCGTTCAGCCGGGAGAGATAAGACTGCGTCCTGGACGAAGTCTGGCTCCGGGACTGCGCCGTTCTGGCAGGTGACCGCGACTGTGCGGCCGCGCGGGCGGCGGGCTTGCGCGCTGTTTTCTGACCGGCCTTCGACGCCGACGTGGCGCTTCGGCTCGATGCCTTGGCGGCAGCCGGGCGGGCCTGGCTTCTGGCGCCCGCGCGAGCCTGCGACGGACGGCGGGATGCCGCGGCGCGGCTCTGCGATGCTTTTGAAGCAGACTGCGAACGGGGGCTCGCAGAGGTTCTGGCCTTGGCTGCCTGCTTCGGCGCGGAGCGGACCGCGGCCATGGACGCCGGTCTTGCGGCTCTGCTTGCCGGTTTCGCGGCCCTGGACGCCGGGCTCGCAGCTCTGCTAGCTGGTTTCGTGGCCCTGGACGCTGGCCTTGCGGCTCTGCTAGCTGGTTTCGTGGCCCTGGACGCTGGTCTTGCGGCTCTGCTAGCTGGTTTTGCGGCCCTGGACGCCGGCTTTGCAGCCCTGCTCGCCGGGCTGGCGGCTCTGCTTGCCGAAGCCCGCTTGGCGGCCGGACGGGCCGCGGCGCCAGCGGCCGGCTTCGACCGGGCTGACCCCGCCTTCGCCTTCGATGACGGCGACGCCTTCCTGGCCAGAGTTATCGCGGTCTTGGCGGCGGATTTTGACGGAATCGCCGCCTTGGCCGATATCGCCTTCCAGGGGGTCTTGCCAGCCGCAGAGGAGGCGCGGCGCCTCGTTCCTGCGGAGGCCTTCGATCCCTTCGCGGCGTTGATGGCAGAGCGATTGTTGGTCATGATCTTCATGGTTTCGATCCGGGTTTGAGGGGCTGTTTCATCGGCATCCGCGAAGGTGCGGCGTTGCGCGGCCGCAGACCTTGCGCGCGAGAGCGCGAGGGTTCGCAGACCGTTGCCGGAATCTTCGCTGGACGTCATCGCCGACTGGCGCAGCGCCACGATGTAGTTCTGCAGCTTGGCGATGAGGTCGTGCGTGGCGTTGCGGTTCACCGGATGAACACCGCCAAACCGAGCCTTCCGCGCCTTCCTGGCAGCGTCTTTCTTAAGCTTCCTGCCATACCCTTGCGCCTGTGACGGCCTCGTGGGAAGAAGGGCGCCGGGGCCTTCGTCCGTCCGGCGCGTCAGGTTTGACCCTTTCCGCGCGGGGCGCATTCCGCCATTTCCCGAAGCAACGCGAAAGCGGCTATACGTCTGCGGAGACCGCATATTTCCTCCCTTCCTCGCCGACTCTGGGGCGTGCGGCAGGAGGTGTCCGCTGGGAAAGCGGCCCGGTCCTGCAGCACGCAAGCTGCCAGGACGCTGGCCACGCACTGCCGTTAGAGCTTGCTGTTTCGGCACGGCCGGTCGAAACCGGTACCTTTCCCGTGCACGATTGCTTTACTCTAATGGTCGGGAAGAATACGTTATTTAGCAGTGTACATAAATATAGTGCGAACACACGCGTCTATAGTAAGAACCATATGACGTTTATTGAAATTGAAATCTGGATGAATGCAAGGATACGGCTATCGCGCGATCGTGGCCGGAGGAACGCAGGTGTATTTTAACCTTTTAAGGGAGGCGCATCGGCGAGCCGTTTTCGCGCTGCGCCGCGCTGGGGACGGTTTCAGGGAGGACCGTGCCTCTTTCTAGGCCCGAGCGGGCGTCGCTCGAAGGTGACATCTGCCGGCCTCGAAAGGAGCGGAGACTTCGTCGTTCGCGTCACCCGGTTTTTCCGGAACGTCATCGCATGGCTGTTCGGCCTCGCGGGCATGACCGTCGGGGCGGACGGCACGCTTCAGGGGACGCTGACCGAGGCGCAGGGCGCGCCGTCTCAATACGGCGTCCGCCCGAACAGTCTCGGAAACGCCCCGCGCAGGGCGTCCGTGAAGCACCCCTCAAGGATGAAAAAAATGCCGAGCCGCGCCCCGATGAACAGACCGCCCACGGCGAACGGCCAGGACAGCGCCAGAAGCGATCCCGCCGTCAGCCCCTGCCCGATCGTGCAGCCGCCCGCAACCACGCCGCCGAAGCCCATGAGCGCCGCTCCAGCGAGGTGCCTGCGCATCTCGCGCGGATCGTCGAATGCCTCCCAGCGGAACTGTCTCGCCCCTGCGGCCGCCAAGCCCGCCCCCACTGCGACACCGAACACGCTGGCCACGGCGAAATCCGTCAAGCGCTCGGCCGATCCCAGGAGCCCGAACAGCGCCTTGGCGATGGGGCCAGCGAACGTCAGGCTCTGTGGGCGCGGCAGGTCGAACTCATCCACCATGACGCCGGTCACCACCCATCCGGTCACCACGCCCAGCCCCAGAACGACGCCGCCGAGGACGAGGCGCGGCGTGCGGGCAAGGCGGTGGTCGGTAAAAATCCACACAGCCAGAACGGCGACGACGGCCAGTGTTACGCCCGCGCGCGTATAGGCTCCGAGATACGGCCCGAGCAGCGCCGCCAGTTCGGCGCGCGTGCCTTCGGGAAGGCGGATTTGCCAGGGGTTCAGCCACTCGATGCGTAGATTCAGCAGCACGCCGCGCAGTGCGGCATAGGCGACGGCGCCCGAGACCAGCAGCACCACGAGCGCGCGCAGATCGCCGCCGCCAAGCCGGACGAGGCAGCCGAAACCGCACGTTCCCACCAGCGACATGCCGATGCCGAACAGGACGCTCCCCAGGATTACAGAAAGGATCGGGAACGCGACCGGGACATAGTGCGTGGCTTCGACATCGAAACTCCCGGCGAGTACGAGCGCCTGCGTACCGGCCACCGCGACGAGGAGCGCGAGGGCGAAGACCTTCAGACGCCGTGTATCCCGGGCGGCGACCCAATCCTCGATCGCGCCGAAGGTGCACAGCTTGCCCCGCCGGATGCAGTATCCGCACGCCATGCCGGTCAGGAAACCGGCGAGCCCGACGCCCCATTCAGGTAATGGCCCCATCCTCGACGTCCTCACGCGGCCGGTTGACGCTCGCGCGAACACCGCCTTTGACGTCATCCTCGCCCAGGCGGGATGCGTGACGGCTGAGGCGGGCGGGGAGCGGTACTGCCCATTGCGGGCGCGGCCTTCAGCCGAAGTGTAGAATTTTCTTCACGCGGAATGAAAGAGCAATTTTGCGCCAAATTTGACAGATCTCAAGAGACCGGCCATCGCGGCAAGGATCGGGCGTCCGCTCAGCCCATGAGCCAGAGCTTGACGGCGATCGCCGCCAGCGCCAGCGCGCCGATCCACAGCGCTATGCGGCCCGAGCGCGAATGCCTCGCCTCGGCGGCCGCCATGCGCTCGACCGTCGCCTCGTCGAGGCGGATGCCGTTTTCCGCCATCCCCGCCAGCGCCGCGCCCGCGTGGCGCACCTGTTCGGCGAGCTTCGGCGCATCGGCGAGAAGGCTGGCAACCGCGCTCACGCCGTCCGCAGCCTCGGCTAGCCGGGCGCGCGGCCCGATCTGGCCTTCGACCCACTCGGTCACGACCGGTCCGGCGGCGGTCCACATGTTCAACTCGGGATCGAGCGAGCGCGCCACGCCTTCCACGACCACCATCGTCTTCTGCAGGAGCAGCAGTTCCGGCCGCGTCTGCATGTCGAACAGCTCGGTGACCTCGAAAAGCTGCGCCAGCAGGTTCGCCATCGGGATCTCGCTCGCCGGGCGGTCCATGAGCGGCTCGCCGATGGAGCGCAGCGCCTGCGCGAACGCATCCACGGTGTGATGCGGCGGCACGTAGCCCGCCTCGAAATGGACCTGCGCGGTGCGGCGATAGTCGCGAGTGATGAAGCCATAAAGGATTTCCGCCAGGAACCGCCGTTCCTTCGGTCCCAGACGCCCCATAATGCCGAAATCGACCGCCACCAGCGTTCCGTCCGGCTCGACGAACAGATTGCCCTGATGCATGTCGGCGTGAAAGAAGCCGTCGCGCATGGCGTGGCGCAGGAAACTGCGGATCACGTGCTGGCCGAGTTTGCGGCGGTCGATCTTCGCCCGGTCGATGGCGGCGAGGTCGCCGATGGGGATGGCGTCGATCCACTCGGTCGTCAGCACCCGCGAGGAGGTTCTTTTCCAGTCCACTTGCGGAACGCGGAAACGCTCGTCGCCCGCCTTGGCGACATTTTCCGCCATTTCCGACATGGCGGCGGCCTCAAGCCGCAGGTCCATCTCCAGCCGCACCCATTCGGCCAGCGTATCGACTACGGCGACCGGGCGCAGGCGGCGTGTGGGAGGATGCCAGCGCTCCGCCTCGCGCGCGGCGAAATAGAAAGTGGCGAGGTCGCGCTGGAAACGAACCTCGACGCCGGGGCGGAGGACCTTCACCGCCACATCGCGCGCGCTGCCGTTCGCCTCGCGCACGCTGCCTTTGTGCACCTGCGCGATGGACGCGGCGGCGACCGGCTCGGAGAGCGTGATGAACAGCGCCTCAGCCTCGCTTCCAAGCGATTCGCGGATGGCGCGCTTCGCTTCGCTCATGGAGAAAGGCGGCAGGCGGTCCTGCAGGCTGGCGAGATCGGCGGCCATCTCCGGTCCGATGACGTCGCGGCGCGTGGCGAGAAACTGGCCGAGCTTGATGTAGCTGGGGCCGAGCGAGGCCAGCGCCTTTGAGAGCCGTGACGCCTGCCCCCCGTTCCGCCTCAGCCTGCGCAAGGGCGCCGTCATCCGCCGCAGCGCGCGCGCCGCGGGCACGTCCAGATTCTCGGGGATGACATCGACACCGCGCCACAGCAGGACCGCGCCGGCGCGTGTCAACCGGAAGATGTTGATCAAGCCATTTGCCATGCGGCCTTATAGCAAAGTGCACGCTGGCGTTTAACTGGCGTTTCAAGAAATAATGGCACACCCGCAAGCTCGTCCCCCGCCGTTGTTTCAGGAGATATCCGTATGCCCGTCCCATGCCTCACGCCCGTTGTCGAGGCTCTGCCCGCGCTGGTTCCATTCATCGGTCCGGAGACGCAGGAACGCAGGCGGGGCCGGGCGTTTCGCGCGCGCCTTGGGGCCAATGAAAACGCGTTCGGACCGAGCCCGCGGGCGATTGCGGCCATGCGCGAGGCCGCAGCGGAGGTGTGGAAATATGGCGACCCGGACAACTGCGAGCTGAAGGCCGCGCTTGCCCGCCGCCACGGGGTGGCGCCGGAGAATGTGGCCGTTGGCGAAGGTATCGACGGCCTTCTGGGGCTGGTCGCGCGGATGTATCTCGAACCGGGGATGCCCGCCGTCACCACGGACGGCGCCTATCCGACCTTCAATTACCACGCGGCAGGGCAGGGCGGGCGGCTCGTCAAGGCGCCCTTCAGGGACGACCGCGAAGATCTGGAGGCGCTCCTGGACGCCGCCCGGCGCGAGAGCGCGCCGCTTTTGTACGTGTCCAACCCGGATAATCCGATGGCGTCATGGTGGAGCGCGGACGAGATCGGGCGGCTCATCGCCTGCCTGCCGCCGCGCACGCTGCTCCTGTTCGACGAGGCCTATTGCGACATGGCGCCCGCGGACGCCATCCCGCCGCTCGATGTGACCAACCCGCAGGTTCTGCGCTTCCGCACCTTTTCCAAGGCCTACGCCCTGGCGGGGTTGCGCGTAGGCTATGTCCTGGGCGAAGCGCGGGTGGTGGCGGCGTTCGACAAGATCCGCAATCATTTCGGCGTCGGGCGCATCGCCCAGGCGG
>JBNKDX010000113.1:0-6924 GCA_050288485.1 Rhodomicrobiaceae bacterium
GGAAATCGCGGCGCAGCGCCAGCGTATCCTCATCCATGTAGAGCGCGCGGTTGACCTCGATCTGGAGGGCATGAACGCCCTCGGCCGGATTGCCGTAATGTTCGGTGATGTAGCCGCCGGCATAGGGCTTGTTGAGCGTCACCCTGTAGCCCAGGCCGCTGAGAAAACGCTCGATGGTCCGCACCATCTCGCGCGGACAGGATGTGCCGAAGCGGTCGCCCAGCACGAAATCGGCTTTCTGGATGTTGCTACGGTCGCCCTGATAGGACGGCATCGAGTGGCAGTCGATCAGCACCGCATAACCGAACTGCTGGCACGCTTCGGCGAGGAGACCGGACAGGGCGGCGTGATAGGGCTTGTACAGCCGGTTGATTCGTTCCAGCGCCGCGCTGACGGGGATCTGCCCGCGGTAGATTTCCTCCTGCTCGTTTACAACGCGCGCGATGGTGCCGAGACCGCCGACGACACGGAGCGAGTGCGTGTTGGCGTAATCCGGCAAGGCGCCCGAGAACAGCGCCGGATCGAGTTCGTAGGGTTCGCGGTTGAGGTCCAGATAGGCGCGCGGGAAATGCGCGTGCATCAGCGTCGCGCCGATCTCGACCACGCCGGTCAGCAGGAGGTCCACATAGGCGTCCTCCGACTTGCGCAGCGCCGCAGCGGTAAGCCGCGAGGCTTTGAGAAAGGCGGCCGGATAGGTTCTGCCGCTGTGTGGAGAGTTGAAAACGAACGGCGTCAGCCCGCTGTCAGGTTTCTGAATCGCGAAAGGCGGGCTCAGCTCGGTTTCGATCGACTGAGCTTCGACGTCCTGCATCTTGCGAAACAACCCCAAAAGCTTCGCCAACATGTCATCAGTCCCCGATGGCGCGCTGGCCGTGAGGTCTGACAGACCGCTTCTCCGGTAACATCATATGGTAGCCGCCCCGCGAAATCTCAAATCTGTTCTGTCCCGGCCCAACCGCCCGTGCGTATGCGCCGGAAATGCCTGCCGTACAATATACCATGCCAGCATACCATGCCAGCGCCTGCCGTGAGCGTCGAGAATAATTCGCATCTGCCCGGAAAAGTGCCGGGGCTACGATGCCGTTATCAGCCTTCCGCGGAACTGGCGCCAGCGGGACATGATCGCACCGGATGCCAGACCTTCCCGCTGATCTCCGCCCGGACGAATATCGATTCGGCCACAGCGTCCTCAAATGCACCAGTTATGCGCCTCGGCGCAGGCGGCATGGAACTCTTCCTGCTTGTTGACGGTCCAGCGCTCGATCTTCTTCAGGAGTTCGTCCTTGTCGATCGGCTTGGAGATGTAGTCGGTCATGCCTGCCGCCAGGAAGCGCTCGCGGTCGCCATGGAGCGCATGAGCGGTCGCGGCGATGATCGGGATATTCGCGGCCTCGCCGCCCAACTGCCGGATGAGACGCGTCGCCTCCAGGCCGCCCATCTCCGGCATCTGCACATCCATGATGATGATGTCGTAGGGCATGCTGCGCGCCGACTCGACCGCTTCATAACCGTTGCCGACAGCATCGGCCTGGTAGCCGCAGCTCTTCAGGATCGTGAGCATGAGCAGTTGATTGATCGGGTTATCCTCGGCGACGAGAATACGGACCGGCTTGACGGCGCCGAACCCCACGGTTCCGGCAGGCGCCGGGGCGGCGCTGCGGTCCGCCGCTGCCGCCGCATCGGCTTTGGAAAACAGCCTGCTCAGCGTGTTCAGCAGCGCGCCTGGCCGTACCGGCTTCGGAAGCGCGGCGTCGAAACCGAATTTCCTCGCCGCCGCGTTGGAGTGAATCCTCCCCGAGGACGAGGACAGCACGAGCTTGGACGCAAGCTGCCACGGCTCCTTGCGGATCATGGCGCACAGGTCCAACCCGTCCGTGCCGGGCATCAGGTGGTCTATGATGACCGCGTCGAACGCCTCCCCCTTCTCCACCGCTTGCCGCAGCCTCTCCATGGCGGTTCCGGCGCCGGCGGCGACCGACACCGTCACGCCGAGCGCGGCGAGCTGCTTCTGGAATACGAGCCGGTTCACCTCGTTGTCGTCCACCACGAGGATCCTGCGGCCGCCAAGCGAAGCAGCCGCGCCCGCCGTCCAGCTTGTTTCCTCGTCCGCGCTCCGTTCCAGCCTCACGGTGAACCAGAAATGCGAGCCGCAGCCCTCGCGGCTTTCGACCCCGATCTCACCGTTCATCAGCGTTACAAGCTGCTTGCAGATAGCGAGACCCAGCCCGGCGCCGCCGTGCCGCCGCGTCGCCGAGGCATCCGCCTGCGTGAATTTGTCGAACAGATGCTCGCGGAAGTCCTCGGGAATGCCCTGGCCGGTGTCCACGACGTCGAAACGGAGAACCGCATAATCCGAGCCGCTCTCGCAGACGCTGACCGAGACCTCCACGCGGACGCCGCCCGTGTCGGTGAACTTGATCGCATTATTGATGAGATTGATGAGGATCTGCCGGATGCGGCCCTCATCGCCGCGCAGGCGTTTCGGAACATCCGGAGCCACATAGGTGGGCACTTCCAGGTTTTTGGCATGCGCCTGAGGCGCCAGAAGCTCCGTCGTGCTGTCGAGCATCGGCACGACCTCGAAATCCGTCACCTCCAGATGCAGCTTGCCCGCCTCGATCTTGGAGAAGTCGAGGATATCGTTCAGAATGGTGAGCAGCGTCTCGCCCGATGTCTGTATCGTTTGCGCCAACTGCCTCTGCCCTTCCTCCAGAGGCGTCTGCAGCAACAGGCCGGTCATGCCCAGCACACCGTTCATGGGGGTGCGGACTTCGTGGCTCATATTGGCGAGGAATTCGGCCTTGGCCCGCTCGGCTCTGAGTGCGCGGTTGCGCTCCACTTCGAGAACCGCGTTCTGCTGGCGCAGTTGCCGCAACGCGAGAACGAGTGCGAAGACCGGTATGCCGAGGGCAAGTATGGTCAGGCCCGCGATCTTCGTGGCGAAAACGAGCTGTCCTGCCCTGATGATCGCGGCGTCGGCGGTCTGATCGACATAGACCTCCATCACGGCGATGCGCTTGCCGTCGCGTATCACCGGAACGTAGCTTTCCGCATAGACGGCGGGCCGGTCCGCCACTGCCGTTCCATCGTGCACGCTCGTGTATGGCGCTCCGGTCAGAAAAACGGACTTGGCTTTCGGGTTAGAGAACTGCGGTTCCGCCGTGTCGAATTCGCGGCCCTTCTGGCCCGGCCGGACCTTCGTGATCTCATTGACGTCGAAATCATCGGAAATGAGCCGCAAGCGCCCGCCCGGCTCGAACAGCTTGAAGCGGAAGACATCGCCGACCCTGCGCACCAGGGTAAGATAATCCTTCTCGGTGGCGAGCAGGTCGCTTCCCGCGGCAATGTCGTTGAGGCGCGGAAGCTTGCTGGCGAGGTCCTCGGCCCAAAGCAGGGCCGTCATCTCGGCCTGCTCGCGAATGACCTTGTCGGTGGACTGCTGCAGAAGATGAACCCCCGCCAGCGCAATAGCTCCAAAACTCAGGACAATCGCGGCGGCGATCAGCCAGGGCTTTTTCACAAGTGTACTCTAACAATAGTGGTGTGCCTGAACGGCAGGTTACGCCGCAGAATCTTAACATAACTCTAAAACCGTTGTAGCGGCTTGATGTTTGCTTAATGCCGTGAGTGGCCAATTTTTCGGGAAAATTACATAATATTTTAGGCAGTACTGAAGGCTCGGCGGAGATATTCGCGGACGAACGCCCGTTTCATTGCCGTTGAACGAGTCCGCAATGGCGCGGCTCACGCAGCGGGCGCCTTTGCCGCCGCTTTCGGCGCGGGATAGCGGGCGAGCAAGTCCGTGACCTCCTCGTCGCCGATCTGCCGGAAATCGTCGTAATGAAGGCCGATCGCGCCGAGGAAACTGCGCTCGTCGATGCATACGACCTCGTCGGCCTCCGCGCGCAACTCCGTCATGGTTCCGGCAGGCCCCACGGGAACGGCAAGCACGAGCTTTGCCGGATTGCGGCGGCGCGTCGCCTGGAGCGCGGCGCGCATGGTGGCGCCGGTCGCGATTCCGTCATCGACCACGATGGCCACGTGCCCGGCGATCTCGGCCCGCTCCCGCCCGCCGAGATAGCGGTTCCGCCGCCGCTCGATTTCCGCCAGTTCTTCCGCGCAGACGCGCTCGAAATCGGCTTTGCTGGTCCCCGTCATCGCCATGACGTCCTCGTTGCGGACGATGATCGGCGCCCCGCCATCTACCACCGCGCCCATGGCCAGTTCGGCATGCCACGGCACCCCGATCTTGCGCACCAGGATAAGGTCAAGCGGCGCGCCCAGCGCTTCGGCGATCTCCGCGGCCACCGGAACGCCGCCGCGCGGCAGCGCCAGGATGACGGGATGCTGGTTCCTGTACCCGGCGAGGCGTTCGGCAAGCATGCGCCCCGCCTGGCGGCGGTTTTCGAATTTCATCGCGCTGCTCTCCTGGGTTGACGCTGTAAGGAGCGTTGACGCCGCGCTGCCCTTTCAAAATGGTGCGTAAACCAGTTGATGGCATGGGCGGTGACGGCTTCGAGCGCGCCGGGCTCGGGAAAAAGGTGGGTGGCGCCGGGAACGATCTCCAGCGCCTTCGGCCCTCCAAGGTGCGCATAGGCCAGCTCGTTGAGGTCCAGGACACCGAGGTCCGCACCGCCGACTATAAGCAACGCCGGGGTGGTAATCTTATCGAGGTCTTCGCCCGCGAGGTCCGGACGGCCACCGCGCGACACGACGGCGGCGATGCGCCCGTCCAGCTCAGCCGCCGCCGTCAGGGCCGCCGCCGCCCCGGTCGAGGCGCCGAATAGCCCGAGCGGCAGCTCGCGCAGAGCGGCCTCGCCGCCGGCCCAGTTGACCACGTCCATCAGGCGGCCCGCCAGCAGCGGGATATTGAAGACGTTCTCCCGGTCCACCTCTTCCTCCTCGGTCAGGAGGTCGAACAGCAGGGTGGCGATGCCGTTGCTGTTCAACGCATCGGCCACCGCCGTGTTGCGGGGGCTGAGACGGCTCGATCCGCTGCCATGCGCGAACAGTACGAGACCGGCGGGGTTCCCGGGAAGCCTGAGGATGCCCGGCAGTCCCAGGGGCGGAATGCTGACGTCGCGGATTTCGAGCATGGGTATTGTCCCTTAACGCCATTCCTACAAGCGCGGCGGGGGGAGCGCCGCGGCGAATACGGCGCCATATTTTCATGGCCGCGTTAAAGGAGGCTTGCCGCGCCGCGATCTAACCGGCGGCCAGCCCCGGAATGGGGACGCCGAAAGTCAGCAGGATGAGGACAATGTTGAGGAACAGCACGATCGCCGTCCCCAGATAGGCGGCGATATTCGTCGCGAGACCGTTCGCGAACTCGCCCATGATATCCCGCCGCCGGGTAAACATGACGAGCGCGATCATCGGCGCCGGCAGCGCGATGCTGAGGATCACCTGGCTGATGACCAACGCGCTAGTGGCATTGACGCCCGCTCCGACTACGGCGAAAGCGGGCAGCATCGTCACCAGCCTGCGCACCCAGATCGGGATGCGGAAGTTAACGAAGCCCTGCATGATCATCTGCCCGGCCATGGTTCCGACGACCGACGACGACATGCCGGAGGCGATGAGCGAGACGAGGAACACCGTCGCGGCGGCCCCGCCGAGGAGCGGCGTCAGCGTGTGGTAGGCGGTCTCGATTTCGGCGACGTCGCTGTGCCCCTCGTGGAAGGCGCTGGACGCCATCATCACCATGGCCATGTTGACGGCCCCGGCCACGGACAGAGCCAGGATGACCTCCAGATTGGAGAAATACACCAGCTTGCGGCGCTCCTCGGGATCGCGCGGCGTCGTGCGGGACTGGGTCAGCCCGGAATGCAGGTAGACGGCGTGCGGCATCACCGTGGCGCCAATTATGCCGACGGAAATCAACAGCGCGTGACCGTCCGGGATGGAGGGGGTGACCAGGTGAGCCGCCGCGGAACCCCAGGCGACAGGGGCAATCAGCATTTCGATCAGATAACACAAGGCGATCGCCGCCATCAGCCCGCCGATGATGAGTTCCATCGGCCGGAAGCCCGCGCGCTCGAACATCAGGATGCCGTAGGTCACGATCGCCGTGACCGCCATGCCGTAGATCAGCGGCATGTCGAACAGAAGCGCCAACCCGATGGCGCCGCCGAGGAATTCGGCAAGGTCGGTGGCCATCGCCGCGATTTCGCTCACCACCCAGGCGGGCCACGTCACCGCTGAGGGAAATTGCGCGCGGCACATTTCGGCGAGGTTGCGGCCGGTGACGATGCCGAGCTTGGCCGAGAGCGCCTGAAACAGCATCGCGATCAGGTTGGCCATGAGCACCACCCACAGGAGCGTGTAGCCGTATTTGGCGCCCGCCTGGATGTTGGTGGCGAAATTGCCGGGGTCCATATAGGCGATGGAGGCGATGATCGCCGGCCCGGCGAAAAGGAAGGAGTGGCGCAGGCCGCGGCGATGTCCGCCGAGGACCTCGCGGATGGCCACGCTGGTGCGGTCGCTCAGCGTCTGTCCGACGGAAATGTGGCCGCTCATGGTCTCAACCCCGAAGACGCGCAGATGTTGCGGATACGGACTCTTTAGACTTTAGCGAAAATGCAAATAATTGGCAATTGCAAATACACCTCTCCTCCGCAGACGAACCAAACCCGCGGGGCCGTCTTGCGCCGGTGCTGTGAACTCTTCCCGGCACACGAGCGGCGGTTGTGTTTTGTTTACGCGGCCACCGGTTAAGGGCGCCATAAAATGGACCCACCCACGACGGACCGGCGAAAGACCCTGACCCGGTGAGGGGTCAGGCAGAGCGGATCTCGCGGCCCGCTTCCGCCTCCAGCTTGGCGACCATATTGCCTTGAAAGGTCACCCTCACAGGCTGTTCGCTTCCGAGTTCGAGCGGCGTCTTCGCGGATCTATACCATTCGCGCGTGGATTCGCGGGTAT
>JBNKDX010000114.1:0-6911 GCA_050288485.1 Rhodomicrobiaceae bacterium
GTGGCGCAAACAGATGCGCGATCTGGTCAACGCGGAAGGGACGAACGCGCTGCGCAGGGCCAAGCTGCACGACAGCTTCAACAAGGGCTATCGCGGCTACGCGCGGACCTACAGGACCTGCACCAAGCCGGCTCTCGTCGCCATAAGCCACTTTATGGAACAGGGCGCGAGTATTGCGGACAGTCTTGCCCGGGATAAGTAGCCGCCGGCGGCGGGGTGTTCTTGCGCCCGTTAAGGACAAAGCCAAGTCCCCCTTTGCCAAAGGCGCGGCTATGTTAGGAAGGACGCCAGGGAAGGACCGGTGGGATTGCTGGGAGCCAAAGCGTGTACCGGATGAGAAATAGCGAACTGCCTCATGACTCCTGCTCTGTCGTCGAAGAACAGAAGCAGGCTGCGCTCCGTTACATCATGGATGCGTGGCATGAGGCGCTTTACGATGGTATCGAGCCGGAAATGCTGGCCAACGCGGCGTTCTTCGCGGCGCTGTCGGATCTCGTCGCCACCTATGGCGAAGACGCCGTCGCCAAGATGACGGAAGGCCTGTCGCGGCGCATCCATCACGGCGAGTTCACTCTATATCGGGTTACCCAATAGGCCGAGGCGGCGTATGGCGGGAGCGGGAAAGCCCGGCAGCGACGTGTCCGCCGCGTGTCCCATCATCCCGAGCGCAAGCTGGAAGAACAGGACCCCGCCGAAAAGAAACAGCACGACGCCCGCCGCCTGATTGATCACCTTCAGCCGGCCTTCGGTGATGCGCCCCCGCAACTTCTCGATCAGGCGGGACAATACGGCCCACCACAGCAGACTTCCCGTCATCACGGACGCCACCAGTATGAGGGCCTCCAGGTAATTGGTGATGCCGCCGATGACCGATCCCAGCCCGCCGATGATCGCGAACAGCCCGAGGATGGCGCCCGGATTGGTGATGGTGAGGAAGAAGGTCTGCGGGATCACCCCGGCATGCGGCAGAATGCGCCAGATCTGGAAGCGCAGCGCGGGACGCAGCCGCTCCGGCACGATATCGACGATGCGCCGCAGCTCGGCGAGGCTCGTGCCGTTCTTCTTGCGCATGAGCTTTGGCTCTGCGGTATAGAGCTTGATGCCGAACGCGATCATGACGACGCCGCCAATGAGCTGGATCTCCCACTTGTGGTTAGCCATGATGCCGGATATCGCGGTGATGCCGAACGCAGCCACCGTTGCGATCAGCCCGTCCGCCAGGACCGCGCCGACCCCCGCCGCGAACCCGCCCCAGAAGCCGCGTTCCAGCGTGCGCTGAATGCACAGGATATTGACAGGACCGACCGGTGCTGCGATCAGCACGCCAATTATCATGCCGCTCAGCACGAGCTGTGTGGTCGTAAACACAGTTTCAGGATGAAACACCGGCGGCTGGCCCCGTCAAATGGTTGGCTGAAAGGTGAACTAGTTCGTACCATGACTCCGGCAGTTTCAACCCTGCCACCTTACAGTGAAACTTATCTTGCCTCTGGAGAGTGGCCCGGATGCGATACCTGAAGATAAGCGCCCTGATTCGACGCCTGGGAATCCCGGCGCTATTCCTAACGGCGCTGCCTGTGCTTGTCCATGCCCTGCCCCTGTCTCTCCCACCGTCAAAAGCAGAAAAAGCCGTCATTGAAAAGGCGGCTGAGCGAAATGGCGCGGCTGAAATCCTGCGTGACGTCTCGATCCTGCCCGCGTCTGTGGCGAGGATGCGCTCCGCCATCCTCGGCGCCGCGTACAGGGGCGACATCGAAGATATGCGCGTTCCCGTGGACATGAACGAGATCCCCCCCATACTCGCGGCCGGCAGGGTGAGCGATCCGATCGCCTACTGGAAGAAGATCTCCGGCGATGGCGAGGGCCGGGAAATCCTGGCGATCCTGATCCAGCTGTTCCGCACCGGCTTCGTGCGCAAGATATCCCCGCAGGGGCACGAGATGTATGTGTGGCCGTATTTCGCCGAAATGCCGCTCGACAAGCTCACACCCGCACAGGAAGTAGAATTGCTTACGCTGGTTCCGGCCGCCAGGGCGAAGGAAATGCGCGCAAAAGGTAAATACGACCATTACCGCCTCGGCATCGGCAAGGACGGCGTATGGCACCTCTTCCAGTCCGGGACCCCATAGCCGATGCTGCCGCTCTACATCCCGCGCGCCTCGCCGGTCCATGACCTGCGCGCGTCCTTCAAGCTGCTGTTCTGCCTCGCCGCCAGCACCGTTCTCTGCTTCATCGAGCCGCTGTGGCTTATCGCGGCTGCGCTCGGCGGCATTTGCGGCCTCTACGCGCTGGCGCGTCTGCCTGCGACGGCGCTCCTCGCAGCGCTCCGGCCCGTCCTCGTCATGTGCGCCATCATCTTCGCGCTGCAGGTCTGGTTCGCGGGATGGTTGGCGGGCGCGGCCGTGGTCCTGCGCATTCTCGCGCTCGTCCTCCTCACCTCGCTCGTTACGCTGACGACGCCGCTTTCCGCCATGATCGAAACCATCGCCAGGGCGGCCCGCCCGCTCGCGCCCTTCGGCCTCAGCCCGCCGAAACTGGCGCTGGCGATAGCGCTGACCATCCGCTTCATCCCAGCGCTGCTCAAGGACATACAGGAAATCCAGCGCGCCCGGATGGCGCGCGGCGGCCGGGCATACAGCGTGATGGCGCTGGGGCCCCTCATCGTCAAAATACTGTTCATGACAAACGCCCTCGGAGACGCGATCGCTGCGCGCGGCTTCGAAAACCGCAAATAGCCGCGAACCGCGGAACGGGAGGAAAGCCATGCGCATCCAGGATATCGCCTATATCGCCCTCTTCGCCGCGCTGACCGCCGTGCTCGGCCTCATCCCCAAGATCGACCTCGCCTTCATCCCCGTCCCCGTGACGGCGCAGACGCTGGGGGTCATGCTGGCGGGCTCGATCCTGGGCGCGCGGCGCGGCGCGCTGTCGCAGGTGCTGTTGGTGCTGCTGGTGGCGGCGGGGCTGCCGCTCCTGGCAGGCGGACGGGGCGGCCTGGGCGTCTTCGCCGGTCCGACCGCGGGTTTTCTACTCGCCTGGCCGCTGGCCGCCTTCGTCATCGGCGCCGCCACCGAAAGGATGTGGGAGCGGCTGACCTTTTTCCATTCTTTCGCGTTCAACGTCTTCGGCGGCATCGTCATCGTCTATGCGCTCGGCATCCCCGTGCTGGCGCTTGCCGCCGGCCTGTCTCTGGCGAAGGCGGCAACGCTGTCGGCAGTCTTCCTGCCGGGCGACATCCTCAAGGCCGCGCTTGCCGCCGCCGTCGCCATGTTCGTCAAGCGCGGTTATCCGCTGATCGAGGGCGGCCGCTGAACGCTGCCCGCCATCGTCAAATCGACATGAAGCCGTGGCATATCTCTTCGCAGACCTGCACGCGGAAGCTGCGGCGCCGGCCCGCATTCCCTCCGCCTGCCGGGATGGCGGTGGAAACCGGCGAATTCTGTTTGCGCTCAGAGTGTTTGTTCACGTAGTGGCAGTCGCGACGGGCGCGCGGCGATTTCACCTCGATTCGAGGGCGGCCGCGCATGGGCATTGGGATGGAGTGGCATGAACCATCCGCTTGAGAGTTTCATTCTGGGGTGGCGCGAATGGGTCTCCATGGCTCAGCTCGGCCTTCCCGCCATCAAGGCGAAGATCGACACCGGCGCGCGCACCTCGGCGCTGCACGCCTTCTCCATCGAAACCTTCGGCCCCGAACACCAGCCCAAGGTGCGTTTCGGCGTGCACCCGGTCGAGGGCCGCGACGACATTGAGGTCTACTGCACGGCCACGGTGATCGACCGCCGCCAGGTGATCTCTTCGAACGGCCAGTCCGAGATGCGCTATATCGTCCGTACGCCGGTCAAGATCGGCGCGCGTGAGTGGCCTATCGAGGTCTCGCTGTCCAATCGTGAGACCATGGCGCACCGGATGCTGCTCGGCCGGACCGCGCTGGAGGCGCAGGCCGCCATCGTCCAGCCCTGGGCGGAGTTCCGGCAGACGCCGCTGTCTTTCGACATCTACAAGGCGAAAAGCGGCCAGCCGTCCGTCCGGCGGCCATTGCGCATCGCCCTGCTCTCCATGGAGCCGGAAAACTATTCCAACGGGCGCTTCATCGAAGCCGCCGAAGCGCGCGACCATGTCATCGAGCAGATACGCACGCTGCGCTGCTACATGAACATCAATTCGCTGGCCAGCAACGTCCATTGCGACGGCGCGGCGCTGCCGTTCTTCGACGCCGTCATTCCGCGGGTCGGCGCGTCGGTAACGGCCTATGGCACTGCGGTGGTGCGGCAGTTCGAAATGACGGGCGCCTTCTGTCTCAATCCGGCGACGGCCATCGCCAATTCGCGCGACAAGCTGCTAGCGCACCAGCTCATGGCGCAAAGCGGACTGCCGATGCCGGTCACGGCGTTCGCGTCCTCGCCGCACGATACCGACGATCTGATCGCCATGGTCGGCGGTCCGCCCCTGGTCGTGAAGCTGCTTTACAGCACGCAGGGCAAGGGCGTCGTGCTCGCGGAAAACAAGAAGCAGGCGCAATGCGTTATCGACGCTTTCCGCAACGCCGACGCCAATTTCCTCGTGCAGCAATTCGTCGCGGACGCCGCCGGTCAGGACATCCGCTGCATCGTGCTCGGCGGCAAGGTCATCGCCGCGATCCGGCGTCAGGCGCCATTGGACGACTTCCGCGCCAATCTGCACAAAGGGGGCACGGCGCATGAGGTCAAGATCACGGCGGAGGAGCGCCGTATTGCCGTGAGAGCGGCCAAAATCATGGGGTTGAGTTTCGCGGGCGTCGACCTCCTGCGCTCGGAGAAAGGCCCGCTGCTGCTGGAGGTCAATTCGTCGCCCGGCCTGGGCGGGATCGAGAAAACCACAGGTGTGGATATCGCCGGGCAGGTCATGGATCATATCGGCTCCCGCACCTTCCAGCCGAAGGCGCGCATCCGGCGGCCACTCTCCGTAGTCGCTTGATTTTACAAGAAAATCCGGAGTCGCTTGGCAATTCCGTTAATGTTTTGTTCCGGCTGGCCGTCACCTTCGCTCCCCAACTAATCCCCAGGTTGCTAACATCCTGCTCACACCCGTCCTGCGCACCCCGCAACTAGGTGTTGATGGTATTAGACATTCGGCCAAAGCTCTGGCATTATGCCAGGGTTGACCGCAGACAAAAACGGAGGTTCATTATGGCGCTTGACGCACATATTGACGAGCTGTCCGGCAAACATAGAGCTCTCGACAGGCTCATTCAGGAAGAAGCGACGAAGCCTTCCACGGACAGCCTGAAAATTGCGGAACTGAAACGCCAGAAACTACTCCTTAAAGACCGAATGGCCCGGCTGCGCTCCTGTCATAAGAGCGTAATCTAGCAAACAATACCGCTCATGAAGCCTCGGCGCCGCGGATTTACTATCCATGGCGCACGGGTGGGGTTTAAGAAACGCTGGCTCGCCTTTTCGTGGACGACGCAGTGCATTTCTTGGGCTGCCCGAGGGGTTTTCGTGCCTTGACGCGGATGCCACCCCCTTGGCCCGTAGAGCGGGAATGTGCCGCTTGTTTCCCTCCCAGACCTGAGAAGCAGGGGAGCGGCGCTCTTGTTAGACCTTCGCCGATGGTTTAGAACCCCGTTGAATTGACCAGTGCGGAGTGCCTTTGCGGCATTCGCGTGCTCTCAAACCAACGGCCTGCCCCCCGTTACGCGCTCCCGCATTGCGAGAGTGTGTCGGGGCGGGCTGAAGCGGGTCTTAAGCATCATGGGCGAAGCCAAAAAAGCCGGAAAACGGCCGGAGGCGCGTCTTCCGAAGGGAATGCGCGATGTCGGGCCGGAAGAAATCAGAGCCATGGAGCGTATGCTTGGCAAAATCCGCCAAGTGTATGAATCTTATGGTTTTGAGCCGCTCGACACTCCGGCCTTTGAGTATACGGATGCGCTCGGCAAGTTCCTGCCCGACCAGGACCGGCCGAACGAAGGCGTGTTCTCGCTGCAGGACGACGACGAGCAGTGGCTCAGCCTGCGCTACGACCTCACGGCGCCGCTCGCCCGCTATGTCGCGCAGAATTACGACACCCTGCCCAAGCCCTTTCGCCGCTATCAGACCGGGCCGGTATGGCGCAACGAGAAGCCGGGGCCGGGCCGCTTCCGCCAGTTCACGCAGTTCGACGCCGACACGGTGGGCACCGACAACGTCGCCGCGGACGCCGAGATGTGCATGCTGGCCGCGGAGACGCTGGAGGCGCTGGGCATCCCGCGTGGGTCGTATGTGATCAGGGTCAGCAGCCGCAAAATCCTGGATGGCATCAGAGAGGCGGTCGGCCTAGGTGACTCAAAGCACGATGCCAAATGGCTTATCGCGATGCGTGCGGTCGACAAATTCGATCGGTTGGGCATCGAAGGCGTTACCCAGCTATTGGGGAAAGGCCGCAAAGACGAGAGCGGCGACTTCACGAAAGGAGCGGGGCTTGCAAACAAACAAATTGAAAAAATTTGCGACTTCCTATTTGCTCGAGAACTCGAACGTTATGAGCCATTGTCTCAATCCGCCTATTTCGTGCCCGATGACGAATACATAACAGAAAATGGCTGGCCTTATTCCAGCATTGCAACTTTAAGAGGTTTATCGGCGCTAATCGAATCGACACCGAGTGGTGAGCAGGCGGTTCAGGAACTCGAAACAATATTCAAGCTGCTGCCCTCTGTGGGTTTCGGAGGACAACGAATTAGATTCGACCCCTCCGTGGTCCGCGGTCTCGAATACTACACCGGCCCCGTCTTCGAGGCCGAACTCACCTTCCCCGCCACGGGCGAGGACGGGAAACCGGCGCGCTTCGGCTCGGTCGGCGGCGGCGGGCGCTATGACGGGCTGGTCGCGCGCTTCAAAGGCCAGAGGATCGGCGCCACCGGCTTTTCCATCGGCGTTTCACGCCTTTAC
>JBNKDX010000115.1:0-6871 GCA_050288485.1 Rhodomicrobiaceae bacterium
GATATTGGCGGCGGTGTAAGAGGCCTCGGCCGAGGCTGCGGCGCCGCGCCGCGAGAACAAGCCCTCATCCTGCTTTGCAGACATATCCCGTGGTGACATCGAACGTCCTTCGTTGACCTGCCGCACGACCGGCAAACGCATCCGCCGCCGACCATAGCTGAGTCGCAGGCGCGATAAGTTGCCCGCGGCGCCACAGCTTGGCAAGAAGTTAAGGCTGCGGATTCTTAACGCCCGCTAAAATCCTGGCATTCTGAAGAAGCCCCGGCGCGATCACGGGAATTGGCGTTCGATCCGGGCGGGCCGGAATGTGCGGATATTGCAATGGCCCCGCGCCCGGCAAGGCGGGCGAAACCGTGAATGCAAAACGGCGCGCCCGGCGCGAATAAAAAGGTCCGGGCTTCATCCCCCAGCCCGGACCTTCCTCTGCCCCCCGGTCAACTGTTCAGATTTCAGCCAGAACCGGCAAGTCCGGATACTTGCCGTCAATTATGCCGTAACTGTGACAAACTCCTGCAGCCGGAAGCTGCACCCACCTTGTTGTCACAGATAAAAGAAGTATTCCCACGGCGGCCAAGATCTGATGCAGCGCATCTCCTCCGAGGCGAAACCTCAAGGAAAGCGCCGGTGTTTGGCGGCGGCGCAGGCGAATGAAGCTGTCGCGTCCGCCGCCCCATATCGGCGCCGCTCGTGCCCCATGCGGGATACCACGGACCCGCCCGCGCCCCTACGCAAAACACGCTATAGGTATTTCATGCTGGGGAATTGCTGCCCACCTCCTCCCGGTTGCCGTCAGGACAACTGCAATCTTTGGTGGCGGAGCGACATCCCGCCCCCGCGCCCCGCAAGTGGCGACGCCGTGCGCTTCTGCAGAAAACCATTCGTTTATTCAATACGTTACGAGCAGCGTGGGTACCATGATCCGGCATTCAACCACACCGCCGGAGACGGATCGCAAGGCCCGCAGCGATGCATTCCAGTCACGACCGTGGCCGCGCCGCCACATAGCAGAAGCTCGCCATGTGCACAGCAGAGGCGCGGCTGCATGCGCTCCACGGGCATTCGATCACTATTCTGCGGAGTTTCGCCCCCCTGGGACGCCGGGCAAGCCCTGCCTCAGCTCTGCGCCGGGGAAGGGACGCCGCGGCCGCGGATCTTCCGCCCTGCAGCCAGCACCGCTACGGCCCCAGCCGCCGCCGCCGTAAACTCGACCGCGCGGGCGACGCCGTGGCCGTAATACTCCAGGAGAAGGCTCTTCACGATCGGATCGGTGGCGATCACCTGCCCCGCGATCCATCCCAGGAGCGCGCCGCCCGCCCACACCAGGAAGGGATAACGCGAAAGCAGGGCCATGACCACGCGCGCGCCCGCCACGATCAGCGGAATGCTGGCGGCAAGGCCAAAGACGAACAGCGCCACGTGGCCGTCCGACGCACCGGCGATGGCGATGACGTTGTCCAGGCTCATGACGATATCGGCGACGGCGATCACGCGCACCGCGCGCCACAACTGCGTGCTGGCCTCGACATCGTCGCCGTGCTCCTCTTCCTCGCTGGTGAGCAGCTTCAATGCGATGTAGAACAGCGCCGCGCCGCCCGCCATCTTGAGGAACGGCACCGTCATCAGCATGGCGACGAGAAGCGTGAACATGATGCGCATGAGCACCGCGACGCCTGCGCCCAGCGCCATGCCCCACACGCGCATGTTCCGCGGCAGCTTGCGGCAGGCGAGCGCGATGACGACGGCGTTGTCACCCGCGAGCAGGATGTCGATCCAGATGATCTCCAGGACGCCGATCCAGAACTTGGTCATGCTCATATCGGCGACGAGCCCGCTGAATGCGGCTCCCAGAGAAAATTCGGGCATGCGTGCGCTCCTCAAGCTTTCGGGACTATGCTCGCGCAAGGGGGATATGTGAGTATCCGGAGGGATTGCAAGCTGCGGCAAGGAGAGGTATGCGGGGCGCGAAGAGCCCCCCTCTCCTGCCCGCATGCGACGCCGGTCAACCGACGATTTCGTCCTCGCGGAAATTGAGCCCGATCTCGATACCCGCGTTTTCCGGGCTGTCGGAGCCGTGCACCGAGTTGCGCTCGATATTCTCGGCGAACTCCTTGCGGATCGTACCCGGCTCCGCCTTGGCCGGATCGGTCGCGCCCATGACCTCACGGTTCTTCGCCACGGCGTTCTCGCCTTCGAGCACCTGCACGACGATGGGACCGGAGGTCATGAAGGAGACGAGATCGCCGTAGAACGGGCGCTCTTTATGCACCTCGTAGAACTTCTCGGCCTGGGCCTTGGTCCAGCGCACGCGCTTCTGCGCGACGACGCGAAGCCCGGCGTCTTCGAGCTTGGCGATGATCTTGCCCGTCAGATTACGGGCCGTTGCGTCAGGCTTGATGATGGAAAAAGTACGCTCGACTGCCATTGATTGTCCCGCTGATTGGAGTTGAAACCGTCAGGGGCGCTTATACAGAGCGGAGTACGGCGCCGCAAGCCGGAGCCTGTCCTTATCGGCAATCTCCAACGCCATGATGCGCGCACCCGCGCCCTTGCAATTTCGCGAGATTTCGCCAAGCTTGCGGCCATGCTCCATATCAACGAACTCACCTACCGCATCGAGGGACGCCTTCTGTTCGACAAGGCGACCGCCGGTATTCCGGACGGCCACAAGGTGGGCATCGTGGGGCGCAACGGCGCCGGCAAGACGACGCTGCTGCGCATGATGCTGGGGGCGGTCGCGCCGGACGACGGAAGCATTTCCTGGCCGAAGACGGCGAAGGTGGGCGGCGTCGCGCAGGAGGCGCCGGGCGGGGAGGAAAGCCTCATCGAGACGGTGCTGGCCGCCGACACCGAGCGCGCTGCGCTGCTTGCCGAAGCCGAAACCGCGCACGACCCGCACCGCATCGCCGAAATACAGATCCGCCTGAACGACATGGGCGCTCATGCCGCACCCGCGCGCGCGGCGCAGATCCTCGCCGGGCTGGGCTTCGACGAGGCCGCGCAGCAGCGCCCCTGCGCCGAATTCTCCGGCGGCTGGCGGATGCGCGTCGCGCTGGCCTCGGTGCTGTTCACCGCGCCCGACATCCTCCTGCTCGACGAGCCGACGAACTATCTCGACCTGGAAGGCACGTTGTGGCTGGAGAATTTCCTCGCCTCCTATCCGCACACCGTGCTCATCGTCAGCCACGACCGCGACCTGTTGAACAAATGCGCCGGTTCGATCCTGCATCTGTCGGACGGCAAGTTGACGCTCTACTCCGGCGGCTACGACGCTTTCGAGGAAACGCGCCGCGAGCGCCAGCGCCTGCAGCTCAAGCTGAAGAAGAAGCAGGACGACGCGCGCCGCCACATGGAAGCTTTTGTCGAGCGTTTCCGCGCCAAGGCCACCAAGGCCCGGCAGGCCCAGAGCCGCCTCAAGGCGCTGGCCCGGATGCAGCCCATCGCCGCGGAGATCGAGAGCGAGGTTCGCCCGCTCGTCTTTCCCAATCCGGCTGCGCCGCTCGGCAATCCGCTGATCCGGCTGGAAGAGGCGAGCGTGGGTTACAGCCCGGACAAGCCCGTGCTCAGCGGCCTCAATCTGCGGCTGGACGCCGACGACCGTATCGGCCTGCTCGGCGCCAACGGTAACGGCAAATCGACGCTCGCCAAGCTCCTTTGCGGCCGTCTGGACACGCTGGCCGGCCACCGCCGCGCGTCGAAGAAGCTGGTCTCGGGCTACTTCGCTCAGCACCAGCTTGACGAACTCAACCCGCAGAAATCGGCCTATGAGCACATCGCCGAACTGATGCCGGATGCGACCGAAGCGCAAAAACGCGCCCGGGTCGCCGCCGTCGGCTTCGGCGCCGACAAGGCCGATACTGCCGCCGCGAAGCTGTCGGGCGGCGAAAAGGCGCGGCTCCTGTTCGCCATCGCGTCCTTCGTAAAGCCGCATCTCCTCATTCTCGACGAGCCGACGAACCATCTCGACGTGGACAGCCGCGAGGCGCTCATTCACGGGCTGAACGAGTATGACGGCGCGGTGATCCTCATCAGCCACGACCGCCACCTGATCGAGGCGACCGCCGACCGCCTGTGGATCGTGCGCGACGGCACGGTGAAGCCCTATGACGGCGATCTCGACAGCTACAAGGCGGAATGTCTCGCCGCGACGCGCGAGCAGCGCCGAGCCGTGGCAGAGGAAACCCGTCCCGCCGCCGTCCCTGTGAAGAGCCGCCAGGAGGAACGCCGCGCCGCAGCCAGCGCCCGCGCCGAACTTGCGCCTCTTCGCAAGAAGATCGAGACGGCCGAGCGCGAAATCGACACGATGGCCAAGAAGATCGAGGCGCTGGATCACACTCTTTCTGAACCAGGGATTTATGAACGCGAGCCAACACGCGCGCAGACACTTTTGAAGGATCGCGGGGCGCTTGCAAAAGCGCTCGGTGAGGCAGAAATGGTATGGTTAGAGTTATCGGAAGATTACGAGCGTGCCCGGCTGGCACAGTCCAGCGCCGGTGTCGCCTGATAGCCTTGAGGTGGCGGACATGCTTAGCAAGTTGACGAGAGCAGGCGCGGCTTCGCTCATGGCCGTTATTCTCGGCTGCGGCGCGTACGTGCACGCAGCACCCACGTCCTGCGGCGGCGGAAAGGCCGCACGTCCGGCGAAGACGGTCAAGCTTCCCGGATTTCGCATATCAGAAGGCCGGAATTGCATGGATCGCTGCATGGCGCGGTGCCGTTCGAAAAGCGGCACACAATTCCAGATCTGCGCCCGCCAGTGCGTGGTGTCCTGCGGGCGCTGAAACCGTCCGGGCCAAGTAAGGAGGGCGCTCGCGACGGGTCAGCGCGTCGTTCCCGGCAGGGGCACGTGCGGCCGGCGGCCGTTCGGATCGATGGGCAGAAACTCCACCCCCGACTGCTGCACCGGCTGCGGATAATACGTCATCAACCGCAAAACCTCCGGCGGTACGCCGACTCGCACCGGCAGGCCCAGTTCGCGGGCCTCTTCGGAGGTCAGCGCGTAATCGTGCGTCCAGTAGCCGCCCGCCAGCTTCTCCGCGAGCGCCGCCGCGCGCTCCTCCCCGAGACGCTCCCGGGTCAGCTCGATCGCGCCTCGCTTGACCTGCGCCAGCGCCTTCTCGCCCATATCGGCCATGACCAGCGTCAGATCGTGCACTTCGTGAATGGGCTTGGAATCCCGCGCCTTGACGATGCTCGCGGCGGGAAACCCGGCAAGCTGGGGGTCGATCGGCCCGAGGACCGAGAATTCGCCCATCACGATTTCGTCGGCGGCCAGCGCGATCAGCGTCCCGCCGGACATCGCGTAAACCGGCACGATGACCCGCACGCGCGCAGAATGCGCCTGCAGCGCCCTGGCGATCTGCATCGCCGCCAGCACGAGGCCGCCGGGGGTATGGACGATGAGGTCGATGGGGACGGACGCCGGCGTCTCCTTGATGGCGGCGATGATGCTCTGCGCGTCTTCGAGATTGATGTAGCGCGATACGGGGAAGCCCCAGAAACTGCGCCTTTCCTGCCGGTGAATCATCGTGATGACATGCGTGCCCTCGGCCCGCTCGATGGCGCGTATGGTATTGGCGCGCTGCATCGCCATGATACGCTCAGTCAGCAGAGGCTGCAGCGCGAACAGCAGCAGCAGGATCCAGATCACCGAGAAGAAATTTTCCATCCCAGTCGCTCTCCTCAAGGTAGCGGCGCCGCGGAAAACCCGTTTTGCGAGCGCAAAAGGCACGGTCGATCCGAAATCCTCGCATCGTCCGGGCTTTTGCAGTACACAACCTTCATCTCGCCACTTTGTGCTATCTTGACTGAATGGCGCTTTTTAGTCTTTGTGCAGCCAGTAGCGGCGCCGCGTTGTCCGGCGCACCGGACCAGGACACGCCGCTCCAGGAGGCTGCCGGATGCAATATGGGACGCGCTTCGAACGACAGTGAAAGACTTTCGGGTAAATATTTTGCTTTCGCGATTTTTCTCCGCCGCCAGGGCAGGCTTGATAAGCTTTTGGAATTGAAGCCTTTTCCCGCACCCGGCTGAATCGTATGAAAGCCCGGCAAGCCCGCAGCCGGACGGCGGACGCATGTGCGGGACCGGCCTCGTGGAGACAATGATGACGGATAGTTTTGCGAGTTTGACGGAAGCCCGCATTACCACCCGTTTAGGGGAGATCAAGCGCCGCGTCATCGAACTCGGCGAAGCGCTCGAGAACGAGGTGAACGGCCGCTCGGCCACGTTCCTGAACGGCCTCGTCGACGATCTCGCGGCCCATGCCTGCCGGATCGCCGTCATCGGGCAGATCAAGGCGGGCAAAAGCTCGCTCATCAACGCCCTGATGCGCAGGCCCGACCTGCTGCCGACCGACATCAACCCGTCCACGGCGGTCATCACCAAGCTGCATTTCGGCGCCACGCCGGAGAAGGCCAACACCGCGCTGTTCCACTTCTTCTCGGACGACGAATGGGACCGCATCATGTCGGGAGGCCGCGCGGGCGCGATGTCCATGCGGCGCAATTCCGCCTTCCACCCCGAACAGCTCGAAACCCCGCTGGAAGAGCTGCGGCGGCGCGCGGAGAAGCGGCTGGGGCCGAAATATCCCTCGCTCCTGGGCAAGCATCATCTCCTGTCCGCGGTGACCTCATCCACGTTGGAGCGCTATGTCAGCGCGGGGGATTACGCGGACGCGGCCCACTCGGCCGGCGACGAGGACGAACGCCTCTATTCCGACATCACGCGCACCGCGGATATCTTCCTGGAAGGGCAGCCGCTCGGCTATCCGTCGGTCATCATCGACACGCCCGGCGTCAACGATCCGTTTCTGGTGCGCGATGAAATCACCCACGGCGATCTTGGCGAGGCCGATATCTACCTCGTCGTCCTG
>JBNKDX010000116.1:0-6864 GCA_050288485.1 Rhodomicrobiaceae bacterium
GGGCATGAGGCGCTGGCTCAGGCCGCGGCCTTCGGCACCGCCGATTTCGCCGAGGGCGTGGCCGCGTTCCTGGAGAAAAGGAAGCTGGTCTTCCCGCACAGTTGAGTCCGAGCCCGCCAGCGGCGGCGGGCTCGTCATCTGCAAAGAGTGGAGGCGCCGGAACCGCCGTCACTGCTGCGGTTTCGCGGGCGCGCGTTCGGCCGCCGTGCTGCGCTGCACGTATTCACCGATCAGCGCCGACAGCAAGCCGGAGACGCCGTCGCCACCGTCCCCAACCGTGACCTGCGGCACGAATTTGTGCGCGTTGTTGAACATCGCCGCGATCACATCCGGATGCTTCTCGGCGAAAGCCAGCGCCAGTTCGAACTGCCGCAGCTTCACCGTGGCGTCCAGCCCCAGCACCTCCATCTGCTTTTTCTGGCCCTCGGCGATGGCCGCGAGCTTGTCGCGCTCGCCGATGCCGGAATTGCGCGCCGCCTGGGCGAGTTGCACCGAGCGCTGCACCTCGATTTCCGCCTTCACGAGCTGCGATTGCTGGTCGGCGGTCGCTTTCGCCTTCTCAGACGTCACACGCTGCGCCTGCGCGGCCTGCTCCTGCTGGAACGCCTTGGTAAGCTGTGTCGCGAGCTGCTCGCGGCGCACTGCGACCAGGAGTTCCGGCGGGATGGCCGGTTCGCCGAGCCGGACTTCGCGGATGGTCACGCAGGATTTCCGCGCCTCGGGCCGGATGCGCCGCTCGATCTCGGATTCGATGAGCGGGCGCTGATAGATGAGGTCGAGCGCCTTGGTCGGCCGGTGCACGGTGATGATCACCGGCTTGCCGTCCTTGTCGAGAACCGGCTTGCCGTTTTCATCGAGCTTGGGTTCCGTGACCTCGTAGGTGCCGCCGGCGACGTCGCGAGTGATAGCGCGGATGGACGGCGTCAGCACGCGATCCTCCACCTGCTTGAGCGAGCCGACGCCAGCAATCACGCAGGCCGCGTCACCGGGCGCGACCTGGGCGACGACGCGCAGTTCCAGCGGCACGTCCCAGCCTTCCATTTTCAGAAAAACGGCCTGGTCAGCATTGTCTTCATCGACCGGCACCTCCGTTTCCGTGCGTTGCTGGACGATATCGCCCTTCGCGTCCACGGTCAGCGCTATCTGCGCCCTCGTATAGCCGCCGGCATAAATCCAGACCTGCGCGCGCGTATCGACGTCGATGATCTTGAAAGCATTGGCGTTCAGATAATATTTGCCCGGCTGCAGCGCCTTCTGCCATACGCCGATGCAGCCCACCGGCACGATCGGCGCTTCGATGTGCTGCTCGCTTTTTGCCTCCGCTCCGGTGAGGATCGGATCGCAATTCTCGGGCTTGTCGGCCTTCAGCGTGCCGAAATCGATGGCGGAGTGCACGTTCGATTTCACCACGCCGACATAGCCGGCCGGAACTTCCACCGCATCGACGATGTCCACATCCCACAGATAGCGGTTCAGGCGGTATCGGCCGGGCGTGAGGACGCTCGTCTGCGGCCCGCGCTGGCCGCCGTTTGTCAGGAACACCTCGGCGTCGAGCATGCGGTTCCCGAGGTCCTTGGGGAACGGATCGCCGAAAGCCTGGCCGGACCGGAGAGCGGCGCCGTCGCGCGCGGTGAGAATGCCCACCTTGCCCTGAGGGATGCTGACTTCCGGCTTGGAGACATCGACATCGTAAAGCACGTTGATCAGCGGCTCCATATGCAGGCCGGGCGAGAGGATGCGCGCCTGCGGCCCGTTCTCGCCATTGACCGCGATGATCCGGCCCTGAGGCAGCGATCCGCCCGCGTAAACGCGGAACAGATGTGCGGAATAGCCATCCGGAACATGGACATAAGACGTAGACGCGATGGCGAACAGGATGATCAGCACGCCAACGGCGCGCACGATGGCGCGGGTCGCCGGATTCTGATGTTTTTCCGGGATGAGCGGCGGCACCACGAGTGCGACCAGCAACCCCGCGATCAGCCCCATTACCAAACCAGCCATTTTCCACTCCCAAGCGTTACACGTCCGGACTGCCCGAATGCGAATTCGAATCGGCCTGCCCTTCCCAACACGCAGCGTAAAGAATATTGGTTAACAAACGGGGAGAACGCGCCAACCTCGCCCTCCACGCCTGGCCTCTACCCCGTTGCCGCCTGGCAACAGATGGTTGAAAACGAGCCACATTGCGTCCCAAAACGGCAATTCTTGTTGCATTGCAGCACAACCCCCGTCGCCTGCGGGCAGGCCTATGGTAAAATATGCGTCTTTTCGCAAATTGGGGACGGTTTCCGTGCTTTACCATATGTACGAACTGGCTCATGCGGCGCTCACGCCCGCGCGCGCCGCTGCCGATGGCGCCAAATTCCTGTTCCGCAACCCGCTGAACCCGCTCGCTAATACCAGCATGGGCCGTGGCACGGCCGCCGCGGCTGAGCTTATCGAGCGCACCACGCGCCGCTACAGGAAGCCGGAATTCGGGATCCGCTCCGCCGAGGTGGGCGGCCGCAGCGTCGGCGTGCAGGAGATGTGCGTCTGGCAGAAACCGTTCTGCCGCCTCCTGCATTTCCGCCGCGACCTGCCGGAGAAGGAGATCGCGAGAAGCCCGCGCGTGCTGATCGTGGCGCCGCTTTCCGGCCATTTCGCCACGCTTCTGCGCGGAACGGTGGAGGGCCTGCTCCCTTTTCATGAAGTCTACATCGCCGACTGGACGGATGTGCGCACCGTGTCGGCCAGCGCCGGGCCGTTCGCCCTCGACGATTACGTCGACTATGTCATCGAGATGATTCGCCTGTTCAAGGGCGACGTGCATGTGATGGCGGTCTGCCAGCCGTCCGTTCCGGTCCTCGTCGCCGTGTCGCACATGGAGGGCCAGCGCGATCCGCACGCGCCGCGCAGCATGACGCTGATGGGCGGGCCGGTCGATACCCGGCTCAGCCCCACCGCCGTCAACGAGCTGGCCAAGAGCAAAGGCACGGACTGGTTTCGCCGCAACGTCATCACCACGGTGCCATGGCCCTATCAGGGGCACGGACGGCATGTCTATCCGGGTTTTCTGCAATTGACCGGCTTCATGTCGATGAATCTCGACCGGCATCTCAATGCGCACAAGGAGCTGTTCTTCAATCTTGTTCAGGGTGATGGCGACTCCGCCGAGAAACACCGCGAGTTCTACGACGAATACCTCGCCGTCATGGACCTGCCCGCCGACTATTACCTGCAGACGGTCGATGCCGTGTTCGTGCGGCATGCTTTGCCCGAAGGAACGATGACCTACCGGGGCGCCCCTGTCGATCCGGGCGCGCTCCGGCGCGTCGCGCTGATGCCGGTCGAAGGCGAGAAGGACGACATTACCGGGCTGGGCCAGTGCGAGGCCGCGCACGCGCTTTGCCGCAATCTGCCCCGCGGCATGAGGAAGCACTACCTGCAGCCGAAAGCCGGGCATTACGGCATATTTAACGGCTCGCGCTACAAGGCCGACATCGTGCCGGAAGTCACCAAGTTCATACACCGGCACGACATCCGCGGCGCCAGCGCGCTCCGCCGCCTGTTCCGGCTGATCGCTGGCGGAGGAAGGGCGGAGGAAGCGCCACAGCCAATTTCCGCGTGTACTGACAAAGTCTTGCGGCTTCAGCCGCCCGTCTCCACGCCGCGCCCCAAAACTGCCCGAGGGACGGGAGCAGCCCAGGCCGGATTGCCTGCACCGCTCGGGTTAACCGGCACACTGCCGCAGGTTGTGCAGAAGCGTCCCGCACGTGCAGCAATGCTCCGTGGGCGGAGGGTGCGATGATCCGCCTCGCTCCGTTTACCGTTCTGTCAGGCTAAGCTGGTTACAATCTAACAAATATGATCCCCTAAGGGATGTCACGAAGTGAGACATAAGCCGTATGGTGCACCGCCAAATTTGTGTTACGATCATGGTTTATTTTTCGAACTGTTTTGCGGGTGCAACAGCATTCGGAATGAGCACATGCTAAAGTTTCACCTCGATGGGAACAAATCCAACGCTACGCGGGCACTGGGGATGTTGGGGGACCCATGCTTTTGACGCAACACGATACGGCGGAAGCCGCCCTGAAGGTTAGACTGGTGGGGGTAGATTGCCCTCTCGAACTGCGCCGGTCGAAACGCGCGCGACGCTTCTCGCTCAAGGTCAGCCACACCGAACGCGCGGCGATACTAACCCTCCCCCAACAGGTGAACCTGGAAGAGGCCGGGGATTTCCTGGCCCGCCATGTCGAATGGCTCAAGCGCCAGATCAGACGTCTCCCCGAACCGATTCCCTTTATCGACGGCGCCGTGGTGCCGCTCCGCGGCGTAACCCACCGCATCAATTTCGTAGGCGCCGTACGCTACCAGGGCGTCGTATGGGTCGAAGAAGCCGATGCCCTGGAGCCAATGGATCAATGGGGCGCCGCCGCCTGCGAGAAATGGCCCAGTCTCAATTCGGGGATTGCTGATACGCGGGAAGTCCCGCGTATTTGCGTTTCTGGGGGACAGGCGCACGGCGCCCGCCGCTTGAGCGACTGGCTGCGCACCGAGGCCAAGGGCGACTTCACCGAAGCCGCCAACCGCCATGCCGCCAACCTCGGCGTGCGCCCCAAGCGGATCAGCGTCCGGGATCAAAGCTCGCGCTGGGGATCGTGCTCGGCGACCGGAACCGTCTCCTTCTCATGGAGGTTGATATTTGCGCCCGGCTTCGTACTCGATTACGTAGCTGCCCACGAGATCGCCCATCTGCGCGAGATGAACCACGGGCCGCGCTTCTGGCGCCTCGTCCGCGAGACGATGCCCGACATGCAGAAGGCGCGAGCCTGGCTGAAACAGAAGGGCGCCGAGTTACACCGTTTCGGCGCCCCTGCCTGACGGGCGCGAATCACATTCTGCTTCACACGCAGACCCCCGGCCCCGTTTCACGCTGCTGACCGCCGGGCCTCCCCTTCGGAAAATCTATCCCCACATCGCGTCATTTTATACCATAGCCCGGTGCGAGACCGTCCGTGGTTAAGCATATGGCTGTTTTTTCGGGCGGGTGAGAAACGGCCGCTACGCCCCGCCACGCCGAAGTCTGCCGCCGTGCTCAGCCGCCATCAAGGCTTCCCCCCTTCGGGGGCGCTTCGCGGCCTTGACAGCGGCTTCCGCGCGGCGGCTCTTTGTATCCGCATGGCCGGGACGGAGGAATGGCGCCCGACCGAACAAAGGAATGCCACTTTGTTTGCGGGCAGGAAGCGCGGCTGGTTTACCCACTCTGGATTTGAAAGAGGCGGGTATATGCCGTGAACCACCGCCCCGTGGAGGCGCGAGCCCTGAGGTGTAAGGTCATGCCGCAATTTCATGCCGGCGTCGATGCTGCATATGGCCGGACCCGGGCTCATGCCGCCTGCGTCCTTTTCCGGGATTGGCCGGACGCAACGGCAACGAGAATTCCTACCGCCACCGTAGAAAATTCCGCAGAATATGAGCCCGGCGCGTTCTACAAGCGCGAACTCCCGGTTCTTATGGCCGTGCTTGGGAAGCTCGCGCAGCCCCCGAGGACCGTCATCGTCGATGGCTATGTCTGGCTGGACGGCAACGGCAGACCGGGTCTCGGGGCCTTCCTGTACGAGGCGCTGGAACGGAAAACGCCCGTCATCGGCGTGGCCAAGACACGGTTCCGGGGCGACTGCTGTTCGATCGCCGTCACTCGCGGTCTCAGCCAGAAGCCGCTGTATGTGACGGCGGCCGGGATGTGCCCGGAAGACGCAGCCCGCGCCATCTGCTCGATGCACGGGAGGTATCGCATCCCGGCGCTTCTGCGGTTGGCGGATCAGGAGGCCCGGCGCGGTCTTCTTGCCTGACCGGGACGCCGCCAGCAGACACCCACCGCGCCCGTGCGCTGGATGTCCGGGCATTCCGTAAATATCGCGCGCGCCCGTTTATGAAAAATAAGCCATGACTGCCGTACTGCTGATCCCGGTAGAAACCGGCGGCAGGCGCGCCCGGCGTCCCCCGCGGCCAACACATCGCCCGCCGCCACCGGCATTCGGACAGGTGATCCCCCGTGAGCATCAGGACGAGGCTTCGATTGAGCTTGTGGGCCGTGCTGACGGCAGGGGCAGGCGTCCTTCTGACGGCCCTCCTTCTCGCCCGGCACGGCATCACGGCATCGAGACCCGTGGCCGTAGCGACCACCGCTACCCTGACCCTCGTCCTGCTCGCAGCCAGCGCCGTCAACATATTTCTGGCGCGCCGCGAGGTCAGCCACGCCATCCGGAAGTTTTGCGAGGGCATGCGGCGCGTCGGCCAGGGCATCCTCGACCAGCCCATGGACACCGGGGGCAGCGGTGTCTTCGCCGAGCTGGCCGCGACCTTCAATCTGATGACCGGGTGCCTCATGGAGCGCGCGGAGAGGCGTGAGAGAGCGGAAGAACTGCTGCGGCAGACCAATGAACGGCTTACGAAGGCCCTGGAGACACGCAACGCCGAGCTATGCGCGGCGCGCGGCGCGGCGGAGACGGCGGACAAGGCCAAGAACGTCTTCCTCGCCAATATGAGCGACGAACTGCACACGCCGCTGACCGCCATTCTCGGCTTCTCCGCCATGATGCGCCGCGAACCCGGCCTTACCGCCGCCCAGCGGGAAAACCTGGACATCATCAATGCGAGCGGGCGCCATCTCCTCAGCCTCATCCACGACGTGCTCGAAGTCGCCAAGATCGAAGCGGGGCGCATGCAGGCGGATATCGCACCCTTCGATCTCGCGACCATGGTGCGCGACGTCGCCGGGCTGATGCGCGTGCGGGCGCGGGAAAAAGGTCTGCGTCTGCTGCTTGGCCAGACCTCGCCCTTCCCCCGCCACATCAGGGGTGACGAAGCCCGGCTGCG
>JBNKDX010000117.1:0-6834 GCA_050288485.1 Rhodomicrobiaceae bacterium
GACGCTAGCCCAGCCGCGGCTTCGGCCGGCGGCGCTACCCCGGCGTCGGCGAGGCTTGCCGGCGCACGGAGACGGTGGGGTGGGTGGGGGCGACGGCTCACCGACGGCGACGAGCGACGGCGCGGGCGCGGCGACGGCGACAGCGGCGTGGCGACGGGGTAGACGGCGACGGGGTAGACGGCGACGGGTGGCGCGCTCGGACAGCGGCGGTCGGAAGCCGGGCGAGCGGCGCGAGGCGCGGGGCTGTCGGGGCGGCGACGTGCGGAGCAAGGCGACGGCGCGGCGACGCGTGGCGCGGCGCGGTCGGGGCGAGCGGCGCGGCGCGGTCGGGAGGCGGACAGCGGCGGCTGGCGGCGCGCGTGAGGCTGTCGGGAGGCGGGCGGCGCGAGGCGGCGGTCGGCGCGGCGCTGTCGGGGCGGCGACGCGTGGAGCGAGGCGGTCGGGGAACGGGCGGGCGCGGCGAGCGGTGCGGCGCGGCGTGCGGGGCGCGGTCGGGAGCGGAGTGCGGGCTGTCGGGACGGCGCTGTCCCGATAGCGCTTTAACCTACGCTGTCGGTGCGGCGCGTGGCGATGATCACGGCCCTCAGCCCGTCGGCGATCGTCGATGTCGGCTTCGTCGCCTTCGAGAACCTGAAGATGCTGCGCCAGATCGCGGCGCTGTACGGCGGGCGGCCCGGATTTCTCGGCGCGCTGAGGCTGGCGCGGCTCGTCGGCGGCCATCTGGCGCTGACGGGGGGCATGGCGGTTGGCGACGACATCCTGCAGCAACTCGTCGGCCATGGCCTTACGGCGCGTCTGTCGGCTCGGCTCGGCGAGGGCGTCATGAACGGCGCTTTCACGGGGCGCGTGGGCATCGCGGCGGTGGAATTGTGCCGGCCGCTGGCGTTCATCGAGGCCGAGCGCCCGCGCCTGCGCGATTTCGTAGCCCAGCTTCGGGCATTCAGGCGAGGCGGCGGCGGGGAGACGCCCCCGGAGGACAGCGGTCAGCCCGGCTGAACGCACCGTACACGCGGCGCGCGCCCCCCTGCCCTTGCGTACCTTCCGCGGACGACACACCGGTGGAAAAACGGCCCTGCCCGCCATTGCTTCCTGGCCGTGAAGCGTTTAAGAGCCGTTATCTAAAGGTCACCTGCCGTCTTCCAGTCACGAAAGCCGCCGCCCATGCGTATGAGCCGCTATTTCCTGCCCATCCTCCGGGACGATCCCAAGGAAGCCGAAATCGTTTCACACCGCCTGATGCTCCGGGCAGGCATGATCCGGCAGGCGAGCGCGGGGATCTACTCCTGGCTGCCGCTGGGCTACCGCGTTCTGAAAAAAATAGAGCAGATCGTGCGCGAGGAGCAGGACCGGGCGGGGGCCATCGAAGTGCTCATGCCCACCATCCAGAGCGCGGACATCTGGCGTGAAAGCGGGCGCTACGGCGATTACGGCGCGGAAATGCTGCGCATCCAGGACCGCCACGAGCGCGACATGCTCTACGGCCCGACCAACGAGGAGCAGATCACGCAGATCTTCCGCGACAGCGTGAAGTCATACCGCGACCTGCCGCGCAATCTTTACCATATTCAATGGAAGTTCCGCGACGAGATCCGCCCGCGTTTCGGCGTCATGCGCGGCCGCGAATTCCTGATGAAGGATGCGTATTCCTTCGACCTGACGCCCGAGGACGCGCGGCGCTCCTACCACAAGATGTTCATCGCCTATCTGCGCACCTTCGCGCGCATGGGGCTGAAGGCGATCCCGATGAAAGCCGATACCGGCCCGATCGGCGGCGATCTCAGCCACGAATTCATCATCCTGGCCGATACCGGCGAGAGCGAGGTCTTCTGCCATCGCGACTTGGTCCAGATGAAGGCGCCGGGCGAGGATATCGACTATGATGCCGATTTGACGCCCCTCGTCGAGGAATGGACCGGCAAATACGCCGCCACCAGCGAAATGCACGACGCGGCGCGCTTCGAGCGCGAAGTGCCGGCCAAGGCGCGGATTTCGGCGCGCGGGATCGAAGTGGGGCACATTTTCTATTTCGGCACGAAATATTCCAAGCCGATGGGCTGTCAGGTGCAGGGACCGGACGGCAAATGGCTGAC
Source organism: Rhodomicrobiaceae bacterium (assembly GCA_050288485.1). Taxonomy (GTDB): domain Bacteria; phylum Pseudomonadota; class Alphaproteobacteria; order Rhizobiales; family Rhodomicrobiaceae; genus JARRLC01. Next base: position 2,091 of record JBNKDX010000117.1, read on the forward strand.
GGTCGAAGGCGGGTCTTACGGCATCGGCGTGTCGCGGCTCGCGGCGGCGATCATCGAAGCCAGCCACGATAGCGCGGGGATCGTCTGGCCGCTGGCCGTGGCGCCGTTCCAGGTCGGGCTTCTCAACCTCAAGGTGGGCGACCCGATGACCGACGGCGTTTGCGATACGCTTTATGACCAGCTTGGCGCGGCAGGCATCGACGTGCTTTATGACGATACGGACGAGCGTGCGGGCGCCAAGTTCGCCACCATGGACCTGATCGGGCTGCCGTGGCAGCTCATCATCGGGCCGAAGTCGCTTGAGAAGGGCGAGGTGGAGCTGAAGAACCGGGCGACCGGCGAACGCGAGGCGCGGCCCGTCGAAGACGCCATAAAAACGCTCAAAAAAAAGGCCTCAGTGGGCCGGACTCAGGCAAGGAAAAAGTGAAATAGTGGCCGCCGTCGCGACAACGAAACCTTTTGCGCCCTTCGAATGGATGCTGGCGCTCCGTTACCTGCGCACGCGGCGGAAGAAAAGCATCGTCTCCGTGATCGCCGGATTCTCGCTGGCGGGCATTGCGGTTGGCGTCGCCGCGCTGATCATCGTCATGGCGGTGATGAACGGTTTCCGCAAGGAACTGTTCGACAAGATCCTCGGACTGAACGGGCACGTCATCGTCCGCCCGGCGAACGGCGACTTCAAAGGCTACGCGGCGATGGCCAACCGGCTGAAGGCCGTCCCGGGCGTGGTCAACGCCATCCCCATCATCGAGGGCCAGGTTCTGGCGACCTCCTCGCTCGGCGGCGTGAGCCCGCTTCGCGCGCGCGGCATTCGCGGCGTCGATCTGAGAGCGCTGGAGGGCGTCGCCTCCAAGGTCCGATTCGGCACGCTTGACGGGTTCGACGAGGGCGGCGGGCTGGCCCTCGGCATCCGTCTCGCCTCTGCGCTGAACGCCGTGGTCGGCGACGAAATTACCCTGACATCGGTTCAGAGCACGCCGACACCGCTCGGCAACGTGCCGCGCAGGAAGACCTATCCGGTGCGCGCCGTGTTCGAGACGGGAGCCGCGGAGGACGCCACGGTCGCCTTCATGCCCCTGGACGAGGCGCAGAAGTTCTTTCGCGTCCCCGGCACCGCGCAGGTGATGGAGGTGCTGATCAGCAATCCCGATATGGTGGACGCCGTGAAGCCGGGGCTGGAGAAGGCCGCGGGCGCCGCCATGAAGCTGACCGACTGGCGGGAGCGCAACGCGACCTACTACACAGCGCTGACAATCGAGCGGAACGCCATGTTCTTCGTGCTCGGCCTCATCGTGCTCGTGGCGGCGTTCAACATCATCGCCGGACTGATCATGCTGGTGAAGGACAAATCGCGCGATGTTGCGATCCTGCGCACAATGGGTGCGACGAGCGGGACGGTGATGCGCGTGTTCTTCATCACGGGCGCGGGGATCGGCGTCGTGGGCGCGTCCGCCGGCCTGGTTCTCGGCGTGGTGATCTGCCTGAACCTGGAGAGAATCCGGGTGGGACTGCTGAGCATCTCCGGCGTCTTCGGTCCCCTGGCGCAGTTCCTCAAGCAGATGCCCGCGCGAATGGACCCCTGGGAAGTGGCCGCCGTGATGGTCATGGCGCTGGGACTGGCGCTTCTGGCGACGATCTATCCGTCCTGGCAGGCGGCGCGTCTCGATCCCGTTGCAGCTTTACGATACGAGTAAGCCCAGTGACCCAACATGTGCCACGTTCGATCTTGCGCCTTGTCGATCTCAAGCGCACCTTCCGCCAGGGAGACCGTGAGATTCACGTGCTTGACGGCGCCTGCGCCGAACTCCAGGAGGGCGAGGCGGTGGCCCTGGTGGCGCCGTCCGGAGCAGGCAAATCGACGCTTCTGCAGGTCGCCGGGCTTCTCGACCGCCCCGACAGCGGCTCGATCTTTCTCGGTGGACGCGACTGCGCCACGCTGAACGACGCCGAACGCACGCGCATCCGCCGGACCGACATCGGTTTCGTTTACCAGTTTCACCACCTCCTGCCCGAGTTTACGGCGCTCGAAAATGTGGTCATCCCGCAGCGCATCGCGGGGCTGGACCGGCGGGAGGCGGAAAAGCGCGCCGCCGCCCTTCTCGGCATTTTCGGACTGGAGGCGCGGCTCGGCCACCATCCGTCCGAGTTGTCCGGCGGCGAGCAGCAGCGCGTGGCCATCGCGCGTGCGGTCGCCAATGCGCCGCTCGTCCTCCTCGCCGACGAGCCGACCGGCAATCTCGACCCGGAGACGGCCGAACTGGTGTTCCAGCAGCTTCTTCTGTTCGTGCGCAAAGCCAAGCTGGCGGCGCTGATCGCCACGCACAATTATGAGCTGGCGCACCGCATGGACCGCGTTCTGCGGCTCGATCACGGCGTCCTGGTCGAGGAACGGCTCTCGCCCGCCGCGGCGCGCGAGGTGGGCACATGAGCGCGGAAGCCGCCGCAGTGGTGGCGGGCGCAACGGGCGCATCGACCCGCCCGTTTTCCCCCTTCGAATGGATGCTGGCGCTGCGCTACCTGCGCGCCAGGGGGAGACGGGGCTTCGTCTCCGTTATTGCCGGTTTCTCGCTGGCGGGCATCGCGCTCAGCGTCGCCGCGCTCATCGTCGTCATGGCGGTGATGAACGGCTTCCGCCAGGAACTGTTCGAAAAGATCCTCGGGCTCAACGGCCATGTCATCGTGCGGCCCGTGGGGCGGGAGTTCACGGATTATGCCGCCGTTGCCGAGCGGCTGAAGACCGTGCCGGGCGTGAAGAACGCCATCGGCGTCATCGAGGGCCAGGTTCTCGCCTCGAAGACGCCCAGCGTCTCCAGCGGCGTCTACCTGCGCGGTATCCAGGAGACCGATCTGAGGGCGCTGAAGGCGGTGCTGCCGAAGAATGCCGTGGAATCGGGAACATTCTATGGGTTCGACGCATCCGGCGGCCTGGCCATCGGCACCCGTCTCGCCAAGACGCTGGATGTGCGTGTGGGGGATACGATCAAGCTCCTGGTCCCGCGCGGCGCCTCCCCGCCTGCGATGGCGGCGCCGCGGATCTGGCATTTTCCCATCCGGGCCATTTTCGGGATCGGGATGTCGGAATACGACTCGGTTATCGCGTTTCTGCCCCTGACGGAGGCGCAGAAGCTTTTCGGCATGCCGGGAGCCGTGCAGGTGCTGGAAGTCTTCGTCGATGATCCCGAGCATGTGGCCGATTACCGCCCGCGCCTCATCGCGGCCGCGGGCGAGAACATGGCGATGACGGACTGGCGCGTGCGCAACGCCGGATTCGACGAGGCGCTGAAGATGCAGCGCAACGTCCTGTTCTTCATTCTGGCGCTCATCGTGCTGGTGGCGGCGCTCAACATCATTTCCGGGCTGGTCATGCTGGTGAAGGACAAGACGCACGACATCGCGATCCTGCGCACCATGGGGGCGACGCGCGGCGCGGTGATGCGGGTGTTCTTCATCACCGGGGCGAGCATCGGCGTGACCGGGACGGCCGCGGGCGTCATCCTGGGTATTCTGTTCAGCCACAACGTTGAGACGATCCGGCAAATCCTGTCACGGATTACCGGGGTGACGGTGTTCGACCCGCTGGTCTATTTCCTCGACCACATGCCCGCCATCATGGACCCATGGGAAGTCGCCTTCGTCGCCGCGCTATCGCTGTCGCTGTCGTTCCTGGCGACGCTTCTGCCGTCCTGGCGGGCGGCGCGCCTCGATCCTGTCGAAGCGCTGCGGCTCGATTAGCGGGGACGAAGTGCCGGGCGGGATCGGCGCTGTAATGCGAAACCGGACTGCAAGCCGCTGTTAATCAGGATGCCGGTGCTCGCCCAGGCGCGGCATGATCTCGACGAAATTGCAGGGGCGGTAGCGGAAGTCGAGCTGGAACTTCAAGATGCCGTCCCAGGCGTCGCGGCATGCGCCCGGCGATCCCGGCAGGCAGAAGACATAGGTGTCGTTCGCCACCCCCGCGCAGGACCGCGACTGGATCGTGGACGTGCCTATCTTCTCGAAGCTGATCATGTGCATCAGCACGGAAAAGCCGTCGATCTCCTTCTCGAACAGCGGGCGGAGCGCTTCCGGCGTCACGTCGCGCCCGGTCAGCCCGGTGCCGCCGGTGGCAATCACCGCGTCGATATCCGGATCGGCGGCCCAGCGCCGGACCACGTCCTGGATCGCGGCAACGTCATCCCGGACGATTTCGCGGCCTGCGAGCGTATGGCCCGCCGCTGTCAGGCGCTCCACCAGTGTGCCGCCGGACTTATCGTCGGCCGCCGTGCGGGTGTCGGAAACGGTCAGGACCGCGATGCGCACCGGCTTGAATGGAAGAGTTTCGTCGATCTTGGGCATGGCGCACCGATCCCGCGCAAAAATGCATCATGGCCAGGACTTGAAGCCCGGCCACGACATGTTGAAGTTGATCAACTGCACACTAATGCCTGAGCGAGACCGTCGCCACCGGAACCTGACGGCCCGCGGCCGGATCGAATTGCGTGATCGTCAGCGAGTGCTTTGCTGAGCCCGAGACCCTCACCGCAATACGCCCCTGGAAATTCGGGCTTTCCAGCTCAAGGCTGAGCTTCGTACCATCGATCTTGCCCTTCACGCTGCCGGTGTTGTTGGCGACCTTCTCGTCCCACACGCCGGACAGGCTGCTGTCCGTGCACCGCACCCTGGCGCTGGCTTCGAAACTGTAGTCGGAGCCCGTGCAGGAGATCTTCTGGTTCACCCTGCCACCCGTTCCGCCATAAGAGACCCG
>JBNKDX010000118.1:0-6808 GCA_050288485.1 Rhodomicrobiaceae bacterium
ATCGTGCCGGTCCGGCGGGCGTACGCGCCATGTGCGCGTATCTTGTCCTGCGCGACAAGGTCATCAAGCCGCTGCTTGCCGGTGTCGTCCGCCCCCTCGGCCGGCCACCGAAGAATATCAGCTTCCTCGACCGGCACTACATGGCGCTCCGCAACGAAATGCACCGCATGTTCGAAACCATCGGACTGGCCGCATGACGCCAGGCGCAAAGACAACATGTTGTCGTTCGCAGCGCCCATAGCGCCTATTTGCACGACGAGCCCAAAAAAACACCGCAGCAGGCAACCGGCTTAAGCCGCTCAACCTAACCTGGCTGTCTGCACCCACCAGCCGGGATGCTCATGCGTGAGTGTCCCGGCGGCAGCCTGCGCTTCAGCCCACGTGCTGAAAAGGGCGAAGCAGGTCGGTCCGCTCCCCGAAAGGCGGGCGAGACGCGCGCCGGGCATCTGTCCAAGGACGTCGAGGATTTCGCCGATGACCGGCAGGAGACAGCGCGCCGGAGGGGTCAGGTCGTTGGCGCGTTCGGTGGCATAAGCCAGCAGGGCGCAAGGGGCACTCAATCCGGGCACAGCGAAGCTTCCGGGTTCTGCGACGAATGGCTGCGCACCGAGTGCACGAAAGACGTCGCGCGTTGCGAGGGGCTGCATCGGGTTGACGAGGAGCGCCGGGACCGGCTCGACGGGCGGAAGCGGGCGCAGTATCTCGCCAATGCCAGTCATCAGCGCGGGCCGCGAGGCGAGGCAAATCGGCACGTCGGCGCCGATTCGGCGCGCCGAAGAGATCAGCGCAGACAGATCGGACGGCGTACCGTGCATGCGTGCGAGCAAACGGAACGCAGCGGCCGTATCCGCCGAGCCGCCGCCGAGACCGGCGGCGATGGGAATGTTCTTGGTCAGGCGGAATGTGCCGCGCGGCTCGCATCCAGTGACGGCGGCGAACGCTTCAGCCGCAGTCAGAACGAGATTGCTGGCGGCGAACGCCGCGGCAGCGGCGGCGAATGGGCCGCTGGTCTCCAGATGCAGGCGATTTCCCCCCGGCTCATATGAAAGCCGGTCTCCGAAATCCGCGAACAGCACGAGGCTTTCCAACTCGTGATACCCGTCCGCACGCCGGCCTTTGATGCCTAGGGTGAGGTTGACTTTTGCGCGGGCTAACTCGACGGCAGGACCAAGCTGTTCTTCCGCGCCTGCCCCCGCCTGCGAGCCTACGTCTTTAGGAACCGCCACGCCCGCCGCTCATTTCGCCTGCGGCTGTCCGACCGGCGCATCCAGAGCCGCACGTGTCGATGGTTCCTCCAGCAGGCCCGTTTTCAGCTTCTTCTTTATCCGTAATGCGTCTTCCGGCTCGGGCTTCAAATCCAGAGCCTGCTTCCATTGGTAATGCGCTTCGAGTTTGCGCCCGACATGCCAATAGGCGTCACCCAGATGATCGTTGATCACCGGATCGTCGGGCTTCAGTTCCACCGCCCGTTCCAGATGCTTGACGGCCAGCGCGAAATTTTCCTGCCGGTAATAGGCCCAGCCCAGGCTGTCAATGAAGTAGCCGTCATTGGGCCGGAGCTTTACCGCGCGCCGGATGAGTTCCATCGCCTGCTTCACGTTGAGATTCTGATCGACCCAGGAATAGCCCAGATAGTTCAGCGTCAATTCCTGATTGGAGTCGAGTTCGAGCGCCTTCTTCAGATCGGCCTCGGCTTTCGGCCAGTTTTTCAGGCGCTCATAGCAGACGCCGCGCGCGTAATAGACGAGCCAGTGCGCTTTGTCCGGGCGCCCCAGCCTCTCGAGCGCCTGCGTGTAATAGGTCACGGCCTCGCGGTATTCCTTGTTGCCGCGCAGCATGTTGCCCAGGGTGTAATAGGGGCGCATGTCGTCCGGGAATACCTGGATAACCTCTTTCAGAAGATCTTTCGCTTCATCGATACGCTTGAGCGAACTCAGGTCGTAAGACCGCCGAAGCTGCGCATTCAGCCACAGGGGGGAGCTGCGCGGAATTTGGGCGAAAGACTCCGCGGCCTGCTCGTAGCTCTTCAACTGATCGTAAAGCTCACCGAGCGTGTATTGCGCCACCGTGAATTCCGGCCGCACGAAAAGAGCGAGTTGAAGATAGACCTGCCCGGCATCGGCCACGCCATCCCCCGACAGCGCTTCACCGATACCCTGGAAGACTTCGGCGACGCCTTCCTGCGGCGTGCTGACCAGGAGCGCCGGCTTCTTGCCCGCGACGATTTCGTCATGCAGCGACTTGAGGAGCGGGTTGGGGTTGGCGGTGGCGAGATGCGGTTTCAGGATGTCCAGCGCCAGTTCCTTGTCGCCCCCGAACGCGGCGTGCCGGGCGAAGGCTTCGGCGGCGCGCATGTTGCGCGGGCTTTTGGCGCGAAGCGCCTCATAGGCGGTCCTCGCCACGCTGCGGCGCCCGGCCAGATCGGCAATCATGGCGCGGTGCAGAAGCTCGATGGCTTCCGTCTGAGGCGTGGCGGGCTTCGAGGCGAACTTGATGGCCTTGCTGGTCCGTCCGCGCGCCAGATCGATCCACGCCCGCGCCAGATTGGCGGTCAGATCCATGATCGGCCCTTTGCCGCCCGCCTTGAAATGCCGGTCGGCCCGGCCGTATCTCTTCTTGCCGAACTCGGAGATGCCGAGGAAGAAATTGGCGACCTTATGCCCGCTTTCACTGGCGTACAGCTTGCGCGCGAGATTCAGAGCCTCCTTGAAATCTCCCGTTGCGACCTTCAACTGGAAGGCGTCTTCAAGGATCTCCTTGCTGGCGGGATCTTTTTCCAGCGCTTCGCGGTAATAGGCGGCGGCCGTTTCATTGTCGCGCTCGCTCCGCGCCAGACGCCCGGCGAGGTAACTGCCGTAAAGCGAGTTGCTGTCGGTCAAGCGGTAGGTGCTGTCTTCCGTCTGGCCACTCTCCAGGGCATGGATCGCACCGGCAGTCAAAACCGCCAAAAGACCACCCATTAACAAGGCCGATGCATTCCGGTACAATTTCAAGGCCCTCATGGATCCTGTTTCTCTGTAATGGCGCCACATCTGCTGCCGATTTCTCTCAGATGGGCATTAAGACTAGCACAATAAAGGCGGGTATGCATCCCGCGCCCTGGTATGTTGAGGCCTGGAAAAAGGCAGGCGTTGGGCAGCGCAAGGATTTCCTGACGTTAACGCTATCTTACGTTGCGCTGCGTCTGTTTTGCAACAGCACGCGGCGTCCGCGATTTGCCGGGCGGGCGCGTCGATGCCGGGCGGCGCTGCGTCCCATCCCGGTTCGCGCATCAGACCGCCCCGCCGCCTTCGGTCTTGAGCCACGCCGCGCAGCAGGCCTTGGCCAGATCGCGCACGCGCAGGATATAGCTCTGCCGCTCCGTCACGGAAATCACGCCGCGCGCGTCAAGTAGATTGAAGATGTGCGAAGCCTTGATGCACTGGTCATAGGCGGGCAGCGCAAGCAAATGCCGTCCCGCGCCGCCGGGAGCCGGTTCGCCAGCCGCGAGCAGCGCCTTGCACTCTTTCTCGGCGTCGCGGAACCGCTGCAAGAGCATATCCGTGTCGGCAAATTCGAAATTATGGCGCGAGTATTCCTGCTCGGCCTGCAGGAAGACGTCGCCGTAAAGCACTTTGCGGGCGTCCTCGCGGCCGTTGAAATTCAGATCGAATACGCGATCGACGCCCTGGCAGTACATGGCGAGACGCTCAAGCCCGTAGGTCAGCTCGCCCGCAACGGGATCGCAGTCGAAACCGCCAACCTGCTGGAAATAGGTGAACTGCGACACCTCCATGCCGTCGCACCAGACCTCCCAGCCGAGCCCCCACGCGCCGAGCGTCGGGCTTTCCCAGTCGTCCTCGACGAAGCGGATGTCGTGATTGTCCGGGATCGATACCGATCTTGTAAAGGCTGCGCAGGTACAGATCCTGGATGTCCGGCGGCGAAGGCTTCAGGATCACCTGAAATTGATAGTAGTGCTGAAGCCGGTTCGGATTTTCGCCATAGCGGCCGTCTTTCGGGCGGCGCGACGGCTGAACATAGGCCGCGTTCCACGGCTTCGGACCGAGAGCGCGCAGCGTCGTGGCGGGGTGAAACGTGCCCGCGCCGACCTCCATGTCATAAGGCTGCAGGATCACGCAACCCTGCTCCGCCCAGTAATGCTGCAGCGTGAGGATAAGGTCCTGAAAAGACCTGTCCGGCCGCAAACCGCCCGCCGCTTCCGCCGTCCTGCCCGGCGCGGGTGTTTTCTTCTGGGAAGGCTGGTCTCTGGCCGGTTTCCGGGCCTTGCCGCTCGCGGCAGCCGATTTCACTGATTTCATGGGGCTATTGTGCGATGTCCGATGGCGGACCCTAGAACAGACCGCGATCAGCGGTCAAGAGCGGGCGTGCCGCGATCCTCAAGGCAGTTCTCTTCAAGCTGTCAGACGGCGGAGCGCTCCGTTTCCGCCTCGGGCGTTCTCGGCTGGCCTTCCCAGTGGAACGGCAGGGGCAGGCCCGGCGGATGGGCGCTGAGGTGGTAAAGCCGCTGGTAGAAGTGATTACGGAACTCGTCCCGGCCGATGCTGACGACGGCGGCGCCCGCCAGTTCCTTTTCGAAGATCGACTGGACGACCTCGCGTGTCTCCGAATCGAGGGCGCTCATCGACTCGTCCTCGATGATCCAGCGAGGTTCCTGCAGGAGGACGCGCACATAGGCGATACGCTGCTGCTCGTCGAGAGAAAGCTCCTTGTCCCAGCGCGCATAGCGCCCAAGCGAGACGGCGCGGTGGGACAAGAGGAGGCGGTCGAGCGCGGCGCGTACCTCTGCGTCACTGAACCGGCCCGGCTCGGGGTAGGTCAGCGCGTCGCGCAGCGTGCCGAGCGGCATATAAGGATGGTGCGGCAGGAACATCATATCGCCGAGGGGCGGCAACGCGGCCTTGCCATGCCCCCAGGGCCACAGCCCGGCGAGCGCGCGGAAAAAGGTGCTCTTTCCCGTTCCGGGCTTGCCCGAAATGAGAACGTGCTCGCCGGGCGCGACCTCGAAATCCGGCTCGTCGATGGCGATGCGGCCATTCGGCGCCAGGACGGCGAATCCGTCGCGGATGGCGAGTTTGCCTTGCGGATGCTCCGTCAACTCGACGAAGCCGCGATCGCCCCCCATCGTCTCCATCTTGCGCAGCACGTTGCGGTAGGTGATGACGCGCCAGGACATCGCGTGCCACGCCGCGATGTTTCCGTAGTTGTCCACATACCAGCGCAGCGATTGCTGGACCTGATTGAAGGCGCCGACGACCATCATCAGCCCGCCGAAGGAAAGCGTCCCGGCGAAATAGCCGGGCGCGGTGACGATGATCGGCACGACGATCGCCAGCCAGCCATAGCTCGCCGTCACCCAGGTGAGCCGCGCATGCATGTTCGCGAGCTTCAGCATGGTCGAAATAACGGAACCGAATTTGATGTTGATGAGGCGGCGCTCGTCGCTCTCGCCGCGATAGAGCGCGATCCCCTCCGAGGATTCGTTAACGCGCACGAGCGAGAAACGGAAATCGGCCTCGCGCTGGCGCATCTGCGCGTTGAGGCGCACGAGCGGCCGGCCCACGCGCCACGCCGCCCACGATCCGATCAGGGCGTAGGCGAGCGCGCACCACACCATGTAGCCGGGAATGGTGAAGGCGGCGCCGCGAAAGGAGAATACGACCTTCTCGGACAGCGACCACAATACGCCCACGAAACTGATCAGCAGAAGCGACGAATGCACCAGTCCCACGCAGAAATCCGTGGAAATGTCGGTAAGGCTGCGGGCGTCGTCCTGGATGCGCTGGTCGGGATTGGTGCCGATCTCGCCCGCCAAAGGTATGCGGTAGGCGCGCATCGGCCTCAGCCACTCGGTTAGCACATCGTGGGCGATCATCTCGCGCATGCGGGTCTTGAGCACCGCATGCAGCCAGGTCTGCGCGACCCCGAGCACGAGGAGCACGCCGACAACGACGACGAACACGCCGAGCTGATAGAAGAAATGGTTCAGATTGCGCTGCGACAGCGCATCATAGAATGCGCCCTGCCACAGATTCAGCCTGATCTGGCCGAAGGCGTTGGCGATGATGACGGCGACGATCGAGACGGCGAGAATAACGAATCTGCGCCGCCCCTCGGAGCGTTTGATCATGCTGAGCAGCGTTCGCACCCCCTCAAGGGTGCTCGAATCGGCGCCGACGTCAGGTTTCATGGAATCTCCGGCGAATCATTTCGTCTCGTTGCTCCAGTGGTAACAGCAGGCGCTGAAGCTGCGGGCCAATGCAGGATAGGTGGGATCCCCTAAAGGGCGATGTCGATCCTGTCTGAAATCATGCCGCTCTAGCTCATGCGCAGTTCAAGCGAGGCTTGCAGGAGGGACGCCCGATCCGCGCTCGGACCGGCCAGTATTTCGAAGCGCCCCGGCTCAAGGCGGGAGGTTCCGTCAGCGGCGGGAAACACAAGGTCGGCGGTGCTGAGGGAAAAGCGCAAGGCGCCGGTCTCCCCCGGAGCCAGCGCAATCCTCGCCACCCCGCGCAGTTCGAGAAGCGGCCTCGCCACGCTGGCCACAGGGTCGCGAATGAAGAGAAGGGCCGTTTCGCCGCCGCCGCGCGCGCCGCCGTTCGTAATGTCCACTTCGACCGCGATCTCATCGCCCGGACGCGCGACCGGCGGGGTCACGCGGAGATTGCGATAGGCGAACCGGGTATAGGACAGACCGTGGCCGAAGGGGAAAAGCGGTTCGGACGCCACGTCGAGATAGCGCGAGGTGAGGCGTTCGGCATCATTGGCCGGTCGGCCCGTCGGGCGCTGGCCGAAGAAGATCGGGATC
>JBNKDX010000119.1:0-6791 GCA_050288485.1 Rhodomicrobiaceae bacterium
TACCGCGCCAATAATTTCGGTCTCGCCGAGCGCTATTTCCGCCGCGCCGTCGAAAGCCATCCGCGCGACGCCGAAGCCTGGGTCGGGCTGGCGGCGTCCTACGACCGGCTCAAGCGCTTCGACCATGCCGACCGGGCCTATGAGGCGCTGGTCAAGATCGCCGGAAATACGCCGACTGTGCTCAACAATCTGGCCTATCATCAAATGTTGAAGGGCGACTTCCGGACCGCGCGCCAGACCCTGAGCGCTGCTGCTGCGGCGGACCCGAAGAATCCGTATATCCGCAACAACATGGATCTGCTGGAGCGCTGGGAGGCCAAGGCGGGCAGGTCCGGTTAAAGGGGAAAACGGCAGGCGCGGCAATTCCATCGCGGGCGGACATGCCTTATTACAGTCCCGGCCGCGGTGGATGCGATGTGCGTTCGCCGGCGGCCAGGAAGCCCCCGCCAGGAGACGCCGCCTCATGAACAGCCGGACAGACGCGCAAACGCCCGCCTTCGAACTACGCGATATCGACGGCTCGCTGGCGGAACATCTCGGCTACGCGCTGACGGCCATCGAACCATGGTCGGCGATCGCCTATCCGGCGAGCCGTATGACCGCATTTCTGACGGCGGACGACCCGGGGGTCAGGCGTTTCGCGGTCATGGTGGGAGAGACGCCCGCGGGCGCGGTCGCGGTGCGCAGACCGTGGCTCTACGGTTCCTATCTGCAGTTGCTGGCCGTCCTGCCGCCCTTTCAGGGCCAGGGGCTGGGCGGAAAACTGCTCGGATGGTTCGAAGAGCAGGCCGCGCCGCCCGACCGCTGGCTGTGGCTATGCTGCTCGACCTTCAACACCCGCGCCGCCCTTTTTTACCGGTCGTACGGCTACGAGACGGCGGCGACGCTCAGCGACCTCCTGATGGACGGCATGAACGAATTCCTGATGCGCAAGCGCTGGCAGCCCGGAAGATTGGCGAGCGCTGCCCCTCTCGACCAGCCAGCAGAAGTGGTGAATCGACCTCCTGTCTCGCAGCCGGAGTAGCTCAGCCGGTGATCCTGCGCTGCAGGGCGCGGGCAGCCATGCGCAGCCGCTGCGCCAGCGGAAAGCGGCGGAAGTTGGTTTTCACCGTGCCCTTCGTGAAAGCCGTGCGCTTGGAATAGTCGATCGCCACATCGACGATGACTGGCCGCCCTGCGGCGGCCAGCTCCCGCGCGCGGGCGATCGCGGCCTCCAGAGCGGCATCGCCGGGGAGATCGACATAGGCGGCGCCTGTCGCCTGCGCCAGTCCTTCCAGGTTCAGCCGTCCCAGCGTCGCGCAGGGCTTGCGATTGTAGGGGATTTCCTGCGCCTGGGCGATCTGCGACAGCTCGCCGTCGTGGAAGACATAGTAGACGATGGCGAGGCCCTGCATTGCGGCGGTGACGATCTCCATGCACGTCATCATGAAAGCGCCGTCGCCGACGATGGCGAACACCTCGTTTTCCGGACATGCCAGCTTGGCGCCAATGGCGGCGGGTACGGCATAGCCCATGGCGTTGAAGTCCGTCGGCACGATCAGCCGCCCGCCACGGCGCACCGGAAACAGCTCCGCGGTGAGATAGGTATGATTGCCGTCATCGACCACGGCGATGGCGTCGTCCGGCGTCTGGCGCCGCAGTTCGTCGAAGAAGCGCGCGGGGTTTACGCGGTCGCTGCCGCTATGCGACAGCCATTCGGCGCGATACGCCCGTTTGTCGCGTTCGATCTGCGCCGCCACCGGCGAGGCCCGCATGTCAGCGCCGTCTTTCCGGCGCGCCTGCAATTCGGCGGAGAGCGCTGTGAGCACCGCCGTGGCGTCGCCTTCGATTTTGAGCCGGGCCGGGTAGTTGGCGTCGAACACCTCCGGGTTGATGTCGATATGGATCAGGTTCTCCGGCACGGTGACGCCAAAACTGCCGGTGGCGATCTCGCCGAACCGGGCGCCCGCCGCCAGCAGAACGTCGCAATCCTTGAACGCATTCCGCGCCGCCGGGACGGCGGATGGACCGAAACCGAACCCGGCATGCAAAGGGTGATCCGCCGGAAACGCCGCCAGCCCCTGCAGCGTGGTGCTCACCGGCGCGTCCAGCAGCCCGGCAATGGCGGTGGTTTGATCGGCGGCGTCTCGCGCTCCCCAGCCGACGAAAATCCCCGGCCGTCTGGCCGCAAGCAGGAGATCGGCGGCGCGGGCGACGAGTTCCCGGTCCGGGTCGCCCGTCTTCAGCGGTATCCATTGCAGCAGCTCGCCTGCCTCGCCAGGAAGGAGCTGGAGGTTCGCAGGCAGCTCGATCAACACCGGGCCAGGGGCGCCGCTGGTGGCAATCCGGTAGGCTTCGAACAGCGTTGGCACGACGTCGGCGTGGCGCTCGACGCGGAATGCCGCCTTGGTCAGCCCGCGCGCGATCGCAAGCTGGTCGATCTCATGCAGTTGATAGCGCTTGTCCAGGTCAGTGCGCACCCCGCCCGTGATCACCAGCATGGGGATACCGTCCAGCAGGGCCTCGCCGATGCCGCTGGCGGCGTGGGTGAGACCGGCCGCCGGAACGATGGCCAGCACCCCGACGCCTCCGGAGACGCGGCTCACCGCGTCGGCCATGAAAGCGGCGCCGCCTTCGTGGGTGACCAGGACCGGCGTGATCTGCCCGGACTTGTTCAACTCGTCATAAAGCTCGATATTGTGCACGCCGGGAATGCCGAAGGTCCACCTGACCCCGAGCTGTTCGAGCGCGTGGACCGCCAGCCAAGCCGCCGTCTTCTTCATCTCCCCCCCTGTCCACTGATCGCCCGCGCAGCGCGCCGGGCGCTGAAAATGCACCCCCCCAGAAAGGTTCCCTCAAGCGCGCGCAGCCCGTGCATGCCGCCGCCGCCGAAGCCCGCCGCCTCGCCCGCGGCGTACAGCCCCGGGATCGGTTCCCCGCCCGCATCGAGCACGCGGCTGTCGAGATCGGTGCGGATGCCGCCGAGACTCTTGCGGCTGACGATGAATTCGCGAATGGCGATCAACGGCATCGCGCGCGCGTCGAGGATCTTCTGGAATTTGCAGGTGCGCAGACGGTCGCCTTTCCACTTGCGCAGGTAAGCGATGCGGCGCAGTTGCTCGTCATTGTGCCAGCGCTCGCCGCGCTCGATCTGGCCGTCATACTGCCTTACCGCATCGCTGACGGCGGCTAGCTCCACCGAGGTATCGCCCTGCAGGGCGTTCATCTTGTCCACCAGCTCGGGGAGCGACGAGGCGGAAACGAAGTCGATGCAATTGTGCACGAGTTGGTCGGCAAGCCAGCGGTTCCCGAACAGCACATCCCGAAGGAAGGCGAGTTTCTTGCGGTAGCGGATGAACGGGTTGAACTCGGCGCCCGACACCGCCAGCTCCTTGACCGCAATCCTGCGGTTGAGCAGCTGCCAGGAATACTGGCGCTCCTGGCGGCAGATTTGCGTCACCAGTTCGCGCGTGTCGAACCCCGTCACCAGCGGCTGCGGACCGATGCGGCGGCCGCGCCAGTCGAGCCATAGCGCCGACCGCGGCGGCACCAGCGACAGGCCGTGGTCCGGCTTGCGCGGCTTCCAGTGGTGCACGCCCGCGGCGTAGTTCCACATGCGGTCGAGGTGCGTGAGGCTGCCGCCTGCGCCAGCCACGGCATCGTGGAGGGCGCCGTCGGCGAATTTGTGCGAACCGTTGAGCACCACCGGCGGCGGCGTGCCCCAGTCTGCATGCCAGTGCTGGCGGACGCGCTCGATACTGCCGTTGATGCCGCCGGACGCGACGATCACGGCTCCGGCCCGGACTTCAAAGGGCGCGCCCCCCTCTTCGGTGACGCCGCGGCAGCCGGTCACCCCTCTGCCGCCGGTCAGCAGGGTCTCGACGCGGTAGCCGAATTTGAGGGTGAGCCTGTCGCGGCGCGGGTGCGAGCGCAGACTTGCGATGAGCCGGAGCGCCAGCTCCTCCCCGGCGCCCCAGACGATATGGAAGCGCGGCACGGAATTGCCCGGCGTGAACTGGCCGCGTTCGACCCAGTGGGGGATGGGCAGGAAAGTGACGCCGTGCCCCTTCAGCCACTGATAGACATCGTCATGGCAGCCCTGGACGAAGGCTTCGGCCCAGCGCCTGGGCCAGTCCTGCTCATCGGCGGCGAACCCGCCGAAAGCGAGCCAGTCCTGCAGCGCCAGTTCCGGCGTGTCGCGTATCCCCGCGCGGCGCTGCTCGCGCGTGCCCACGGCGAAGATGCCGCCAAAACTCTCCCTCGCCAGCCCGCCGAAATTCGCTTCAGCGTCGCGGTCGATCAGCAGCACCTGCCGTCCGGCCGAGAGCAGATCGAGCGCCGCGGCGATACCCGCGATGCCTCCGCCGACGATGACGATTTCGCTTTCCAGGCGCTCCACGAATGCCCCTCCCACGGTTACGTTCCCAGCCCCGCCTTCTTTTCAGGCGCCTCCCTTCAACCGCAGAAAGGCGGACAAACGCGCCTTGAGCGCCGCGGTGTAGGGCGGGAAAAACAGATGCGTCAGGCTGAAGCGGTCGCGCATCACGGCGCGCATGTTCGAGAATGCTTCGAAGCCCGCCCTCCCATGGCTGCGCCCGATGCCGCTCGGACCGATGCCGCCGAAGGGCAGCTTCTCATTGCCGAAATGGATCAGCGCGTGGTTGACGCACGAGCCGCCCGCCGGAACCTCCGCGAGGAAGCGGTCCGCGGCGCGTCTTTCTTTGGCGAAGATATAGGATGCGAGCGGCGGCGGCCCCGCGTTCACATGGGCGACGGCGGCCGTCATGTCAGGGACGGTGAAAACCGGAAGGATCGGGCCGAAAATCTCTTCGCCGGCGACGCGCATGCCAGGAGTAATGCCATCCATCAGCGTCGGCGCGACGAAACGGGACGCGGCATCCCCGGCGCCGCCGGTCAGAACGTTCGCGCCCTGACGCCGTGCGTCGTCGATCAGGTCGAGCAGGCGCTGGGCATGATGCGGCGTGATGATGGCCGCATAATCGCCGCCGCGTCCGCTCCCGCTCGTTTCGCCTGGGTAAACCTCGCGGATACGGCGGGCCAGAGCGGCTTTCAACGCCTCGGCGATGGCCGTTTCCGCCAGCACGTAATCCGGAGCGATGCAGGTCTGACCGGCATTGACGAACTTGGCCCAGACCAGCTTGCGCGCCGCATCGGCGATGTCCGCGCTCTCATGCACGAACGCGGGGGACTTGCCGCCCAGCTCCAGCGTCACCGATGTCGGCCCTTTAGCCGCGGCTTCCATCACGATGCGCCCGATCTTCGGCGACCCGGTAAAGAAGATATGGTCGAAAGGCTGGGCAAGCAGGGCCTCGGCCGTTTCCGGCCCGCCCTCGATGACGATCACCTCGCCGGAGCCGAACACCGAGGCCGTCAGCTCTTTGAGGTAGCGGCAGGTGGCGGGCGCCAGTTCCGATGGCTTCAGCACGGCCGTATTGCCAGCCGCAACGCAGGAGATGAGCGGCCCCAGGACGAGGCTCGCGGGATAATTCCAAGGCGCAAGAATGAGGCACATTCCTTTCGGCTGCGGGATGACCTCGCTGCGCGCGCCCAGGAAGGCGATGGAGCCCGGTCGCTTCTGCGGCCTACGCCAGCGGCCGATATTGGCGATGGCGTCATCGAACTCGCCGAGGACAGGCAGATATTCGATGACATCGGTTTCCGCGGGAGCCCGGCCGAGATCGGCGGCGATGGCGTCCTGGAGTTCCCGACGTCTTACGACGAAAGCGCGGCGGAGCGCTCTGAGCCGCTCACGGCGCTGCCGCCAGTCTTCCAGGCGCTGTTCCCGCGCCCGAATGCGCAACCGTTCGAGCGCCGTCTTGATCTCGTTATCCCCCAAGCACACCCCCCCGGCCGCGTTCCCGTTGAGCGCCTGGAGACCCCGGGCGGCCCGTTAGAGGACTGACCGCAGAGTCGTGTGGAGCGCTTTCCGTCAAGAAGGGAACCTGCCTGCCGGAAAGGTAAGGTGGCGCTCCAATAGGTTAGAGCACATCACCTCCCCGATAAAGCCGGAAAATGCGCCCGCTCACCAAAGCCGCGAGACGCATCACCCCAGCTTCCCCTCGGCGAAAGCGCGGATAAGGGTGTGGGCGATGGACAGCGGGCGCGGCACGGTGTGGCCGAGCGGGTGCCGATCCGCGAGCATCTGTGCGATTTCCTCCCGGCTCACCCAGCGCGCCTCGCACAGCTCGCCGGGGTCGAGCAGGATTTCGTCCGCAAGCGCCTCCCCCCAGCAGCCGATCATCAGCGAATGCGGGAACGCCCAGGGCTGACTGGCGATGTAACGAACCTCCCCGACAGGCACGCCCGCTTCCTCCATGATCTCGCGGCGCACGGCGTTTTCGATATCGTCTCCCGGCTCCACGAACCCCGCCAGCACCGAGTAGAAATTCTCCGGAAACCGGCGTTCGCGCCCCAGCAGGCAGCGGCCCTCATACGTCACGGCCATGATCACCGCTGGATCGGATCGCGGAAAATGCTGCTGCCCGCAGGCCCAGCAGTCGCGCCGCCAGCCGCCGTCGCGCGGCTCGGTGCGGGCGCCGCAGCGGCCGCAGCAGCGGTGCGTGGCATGCCACGCAGCGAGTGCGCGCGACTGCGACGCAATGGCGAGTTCATGCGGCGGCATGACGCCCTGCAGCGCCAGCGAGCGCAGATCGACGAGAGGGGCGAACACCTGCTCGCCCTCAGGCAGCGCTGCCGCCCGTGCGGCCGAAACCGCCAACGAGAAGCGCGGCGCCCCCGCCTCCGTCAGGCCGAGAAACGCGGCGTCGTCCATGCCGAGCCCCATCGCACCA
>JBNKDX010000120.1:0-6784 GCA_050288485.1 Rhodomicrobiaceae bacterium
GGAGAACTGATGCAGGCGGATCATGCCGCGCGTGTCCTTGCCCGCTGCGCCCGCCTCGGCGCGGAAGCAGGGGGTCCAGGCGGTAAAGCGCAAGGGTAGCTCGTTCTCGACAAGAATACTGTCGCGTACCAGATTGGTCAGCGGGACTTCGGCGGTGGGAATCAGCCAAGCACTTACTTCTGTTGGTATTTGCGAGAGTACCCTTGCATGCTCGACGGAAAGCCTCTCAAGTACACGCGACATGGCTTCGGCCGAAACAAAATCATCCATGGACAATCCAAAACGCTCGATTTTTTCCTTTTCTGAGTAGTTGTTGACGATTTCATCTGCGGCAGCCAGCCTCTCGGCCTCTGGGATGACACGCCCCGCGTAGAACAAGTCTTCTTTAAATTTGGGTAACTGCGCCGTGCCGAAAGCGGCATCGTCGCGCACCATGAAGGGCGGGTTGACCTCCTCATACCCGTACTCGCCCGTCTGCAAATCGAGCATGAATGCCGCGAGTGCCCGCTCCAGGCGCGCCAAGGCCCCTTTCAGCACGACGAAGCGCGCGCCGGACAGCTTCGCCGCCGTCTCGAAATCCATGAGACCCAGCGCTTCGCCCAGCTCAAAATGCTGCTTCGGCGCGAAGCTGAATTTGGGCTTCTTGCCCCATTTGCGCAGCTCTTTGTTGGCGCTCTCGTCCGGGCCGAGGGGCACATCCTCGGCGGGCAGGTTCGGCGTCGAGACGAGGATTTCCTCAAGCCGCGCGGTCGCTTGCTTCTCCGCCGTCTCGCCGTCGCGGATGACGTCCTTCAGCGCCGCGACCTCGGCCATCAGCCTCTCGGCTTCCGCTTCGTCCTTGGCGGCCTTGGCCTTACCGATCCCCTTGGAAAGCTGATTGCGCCGCGTCTGCGCCTCCTGGCAGGCCGTGACTTGGGCTTTGCGCTCAGCGTCGAGGCCGAGAATGGTTTCCGCCAGGGGCTCAAGGCCACGCGCCGCGAGCGCGGCGTCAAAGGCTTCCGGGTTGTCCCGGATCAGTTTCAGATCGAGCACGGGTCAAACTCATGAAGGTCGGGATGAAATGTCGCGCGCGAACATAGGCCGGGATGCCGCCGCCGTCCAGTTCTAGGACAGGGGAGCGCGCAGAAAGGGGGCGCGAATGGCCCGTTTACATCTGCCGCCCTTATGTCGACCCGCTATCCTGCTTGTCCTGCTCGGCGCGTTGCTTCTCGGCACGGGCAACGGCAAGTATCGACAGCTCGTAGAGCAGCACTGTCGGGATGGCCATCGAGATCTGGCTGATCGGATCGGGCGGCGTCAGCACCGCGGCAACCATGAACACGCCGACGATGGCATAGCGCCGCTTGGAACGCAGATCGTCCGCCGTGAGGAAGCCCGCGCGCGCCAGCAGCGTCAGGATGACCGGCAACTGGAAGCAGATGCCGAAGCCGAGGATCAGCGCCATGATCAGCGTCAGATACTCGCTGACCCGCGCCGTCAGCTTGATATGCGCTGGGCCGTCCACCTGCTGCATGGACAGGAAGAACGTCATCGCCAGCGGCATGACGACGAAATAGACGAGCAGCGCGCCCAGCAGGAACAGCACCGGCGTGGCGATGAGATAGGGGAGGAACGCCTCTTTCTCGTTCTTGTAGAGGCCGGGCGCCACGAACATGTAGATCTGCGTCGCGATGATGGGGAAGGCGAAGAACACCGCGCCGAACAGCGCCAGCCGGAGCTGGGTGAAGAAGAACTCCTGCGGCGCCGTGTAGATCATCTCGATGGGTGCGTCCGATCCGGCGGCCCAGCGGTAGGGGATGACGAGGAGGTTATAGATGTCCTTGGCGAAGAAGATGCAGATCACGAAGGCGATGCCGACACCCGCGAGCGAATAGAGCAGCCGCGTGCGCAGCTCGATCAGGTGCTCGATCAGCGGGGCTTTTGTGGCGTCCATATCGTCGGTGGTCACGGATCGAGCCTCGGGCGTCAGTTGACGGGCCGGCGTTCGCCGTTGATGCGCGGTTCGGT
Organism: Rhodomicrobiaceae bacterium; assembly: GCA_050288485.1. Taxonomy (GTDB): domain Bacteria; phylum Pseudomonadota; class Alphaproteobacteria; order Rhizobiales; family Rhodomicrobiaceae; genus JARRLC01. Next base: position 2,008 of record JBNKDX010000120.1, read on the forward strand.
ATTGGAGCCGTCGGCCGCGCCGTTGGCGTCGCCGCCGGGCGATCCGGTTTCGGATGCGGCAGTGGCAGTGTCTGATGGCGGCGCGGAAGGCTGCCCGGCAGTCTCTGCAGCGCCCGGCGCGGTCTCGCCGGCGGGCGCCTCGATGGCGGGGGGCTGCTGCGCCTTCTGGTCCGCGTCGCGCGCTGCTTCCTCCAGGGTGTCGCGGATATCGGTCAGCGGGTTATTGTAGCGCAACTCGTTGATTTCACGCTGAAGTTCCTCGGCGCCGGTATCGCGTATCGTATCTTCGAACTGGCGCCGGAATTCGTCCGCGGTGCGGCGCAGCTTACCGATGATGCGTCCCAGGGCGCGCAGCGCGCCGGGCAACTCCTTGGGGCCGACGACCAGAATGGCCACGACCATCACCAGAAGCAGTTCCGACCAGGCGATATCGAACATCAAAGATCAAGCTTTCGCGACATGCAGCGGCCCCGTCTTTTCGCGTCGTGAGGGGCATGGGGCAACTTACGTGGATTGCAGGCGCTCCGCAAGCGACGCGCTCCCCATACGTCATGTGCCGCCGCCCAAGGTAAATATCAAGAGCCGCGGCGTTTACCCGAGGTCGCGGCGACGGTGAGCGCAGGGGCCTCCCGTCAGCCCTGGCTCTGGCGTAGAAGCGGGAACGCAAGCATGCTCGGCCGCTGCCGGTCTTCGTTTTCCTCCGCCTCTTCCGGCTTTTCGTCGTCCTCGGCCAGTGGCTTTGGCGGAGCGTCCTCGGCCTCAGCCTTCGCCGCATCCTCTTCCTCGTCGTCGTCGGGATTGCCCAGCGGGTCCTCGTCCGGCAGAAGCGCGGCGGCGTCGTTGGGATCGGGGATGGTGAAGCCGGGCGGCAGGTTGCTGTCGAGGAGGCCCGCCCCCTTCAGCTCGGCGAGGCCAGGCAGATCCTTGATGCTGTCGAAGCCGAAATGCTCCAGAAACGTATCGGTCGTGCCATAGGTGACTGGCCGTCCCGGCGCGCGGCGGCGTCCGCGCATCCTGATCCAGCCCATCTCCAGGAGCGCGTCGAGCGTGCCTTTCGATGTCGCCACGCCGCGCACTTCCTCGATCTCCGCGCGCGTCACCGGTTGATGATAGCCGATGATCGCCAGTATCTCCAGAGCGGCCTTGGACAGCTTTTTCGGCTCCACCGCGTGGCGCTCAAGGAGGAAGGACAGATCCGGCGCGGTGCGGAACGCCCATTTGCCCGCCACGCGCATGAGATTGACGCCGCGGCCCGCATAGAGGTTCTGCAGTTCCTCCAGCAGCGCGCCGATATCGTCGTCTCCGGCGAAATACTGGACGAGCGACGCCTCGTCCATTGGCTCGGCCGCCGCGAACAGCACCGCTTCGAGGACGCGCAGCTTCTCCCAGTGGTCCGCCGACGGCAGCCGCGCGACATTGCCCGCAAGTTGCTGCGCCTCCGGCTCCGCCAACGCGGGAAAGGGCAGGCGCCCCTGAATTGGCTTTTCTTGTTCTGACATCTGGGTTCTTGCCTGTCCTATCGCTAACGTCTTGGCCGGGCGCGCGAAAAAGCCATTTCGTGCGCTGCCTGCCGTGTTTTGAGCTGGTACTCGGGTTTACACAGCCATAATCTCGCCGCCGGGGCCGTCCGCGGGGCCCGGCTTCAGCCAGCGGACATACAAAGGCGCGAACGCGCACGCCTGGCGGAGTTCCACATAGCCCTCGCGAGACAGCTCCAGGGCCGCGCCGAAGCTGCTCGCCAGCGCCGTTTTCGACATGTCTGCTTCACGGAGGTATTTTTCAAGATAGCTGTCGAGAACCGCCCACCGGCCAGTGACGCCGAGCAACTGCTCCAGGCGGTCGCGCGCCTCCTTGACCGACCACACCGTCCGGCCGCCCATCTTCACCGGCGCGACGGCCGTCCGCTGGCGCTGATCCGCATAAGCCTTGAGAAGATCGTAAACGCTCGCCCAATACTCGCTCTTGCGGATGGTGCGCACGCCCTCAGGCATGCCCCGGCCGAAGAAATCCTGCCCCAGTTGCTTGCGGCCGAACAGGCGCGCCACGGCGTCGCGCATCGCCTCCAGCCGTTTCAGGCGGAAAGCGAGATGCAGCGCCATTTCCTGCCCGCTCGGTTCATCTGCCGTGCTCTCCTGCGCCGGCAGCAGCAGCTTCGACTTGAGAAACGCCAGCCACGCCGCCGTCACGAGGTAGTCCGCGGCGATTTCCAGCCGCAGCGCGCGTGCGGTGGCGATAAACTCCAGATACTGTTCGGCCAGCGCCAGGATGGAGATTTTGGAGAGGTCCACCTTCTGCGTACGCGCAAGGCTGAGCAGCAGATCCAGCGGCCCTTCGTAGCCGTCGAGCGAGATCATGAGCCGCTCGGACGGCGCCATGTCGTCGAACGGGACCACATTGTCATAGGCGGACGCTTCCGGCGCCGAAGCTGCGGCCTCGCCGTCTTCCGTCAACGGTGTGGTGTCCTGCGGTCCCATGGCGTGTTGCCGTAAAAAAAGACTAAAATCAGCGTCATCATGGCTGATTCATGCGATTTCGGCCAGAACTTCGCCAAGAAGTTCTTCCGCGCGAGCCTCGTCGAAGCTCTGCGGCGGCGTGAGCCGGGCCAATGCGGCCTCGAAACGGCGGGCGGCGTCCCCGGTGAGCACCGGCGAGACGGCGGCCACCGCCTCCATCTCGGCCAGATTGCCGCTGCAGTGCAACACAGCGTCGCAGCCCGCCGCGAGCACGGCCGCAGCTCGCGCTTCCCAAGCGCCGCTGAGCGCATTCATGCCGATATCGTCGCACATCAGGAAGCCGTCGAAGCCGATGGACTGGCGGATGACGCCCTCGACCACGGCGCGCGAGGCGCTGGCGGGCGTATTGGCGTCGATGGCGGTGACGAGCACGTGCGCCGTCATGCCGAGAGGCGCGTGGCGGAGGGCGCGGAAGGGGGCGAAGTCGGTGGCTTCCAGCGTCTCGCGCGCCTCAGTTATGACCGGCAGGGCGGCGTGGCTGTCGGCGGTGGCGCGGCCATGCCCGGGGATGTGCTTGATGACCGGGAGCACGCCTCCTGCGAGATAGCCCTCGATGACCGCGGCACCGAGGGCCGCTACCTGGTCCGGTGTGAAGCCATAGGTGCGGTCGCCGATCACGTCATGGGCTCCCGAGACAGGAACGTCGAGCACCGGCGCGCAGTTGACATTGACGCCGAGGCTGGCGAGATCGCGCGCAATGAGGCGCGCGCCCGCCCTCGCGGCTTCGAGGCCTCGCGCGGGATCGCGGGCGTAAAGCGCACCGAAGCGGCGGCCCGGCGGATACTGCCGCCAATGCGGGGGGCCGAGCCGCTGCACCCGCCCCCCCTCCTGGTCGATGAGGACGAGGGCGGCCGGTTCGCCAACCGCCTCGCGGAAGCTTGCGCAAAGCTGCCGGATCTGCTCCGGGCTTTCGCAATTTCGCTTGAAAAGGATCAGTCCACAGGGGCGGGCCTGTTCGAAGAAGCGCCGCTCGCCGGAGGTCAGGCTGACGCCTTCACAGCCGCTGATGAACGCCCGGAAGCCGCGCCCGCCGCTCAAGCCCGCTCAGTCCTTAACGCTGAAGCACTGCTTCCAGCCCGCGGTTTTGAGATCGCTGCAGAGCTGGTCGGCCGCGCCCCTGGTGCCAAACGGTCCGACGCGCAGGCGATACCAGATGCCCTTCTCGCCGAGATCGACCTTGCGCACCACCGGCGAATAGTTGCCGAGGACCGAGGCGTATTTCTGCTGCATGCGGGCGAAGGCCTTAATGGCGTCGTCCTGGACGTTGCGGGCGCCGACCTGCACGAAGTATTCGCCCGTCCCGCCTGTCGATTCCGTAACCTGCACCTGCTGCGGCTGAGCGTACGCAACTCTCTGGTTAGCGGGAGGCTGCGTCTCCGGCGCGGTCTCATCGGAGACCGTGACCTCCACCTGCGGGGAAGGCTCGTCCGTCTGTCCGCTCGGCGGCGCCTCGAACCGGCGCACGGAATTCTCGCTGCCGTCCGAGTTGGCGATGCTGCCGTCGGGGTTGAACGTCATCGTTCTCACCCTTTGCGGCGCATCGACCGAACTGGGCTCCTCCGCGCCAGACTCAGCCTTCTTAGCTTCGCGCAGCGCATTCTCGATGCGCTCGTCCACCGTGCCGCCACCCGTCGTCGTAATGATGGTGGGCGAACTCTCCTCCGAGGCGCCACCCGCAGGCTGAGCGCTGGCCAGCGATGTTCCGGGGTCGCTGTCGCCGCCCAGACGGTCCTGAATGAGCTTGTTGCCGCCAGGAAACTGCCTGCCGCCGGGCGAACTCGGCGCCTCTTTCACGGGGCTGGTGTCGGCCGAAACCACCGCGGGTTCTCCGCCGTCGCCGCGGTTGCCGTTTTTGTAAAGGAAGCCCAGCCCCAGGCCGGTCACGACCGCGCCGGCGAGAACCGCCGCCATCAGCTTCTTGCGGCCGCTGCCCTTGTCCTCGTGGTAATCCTCGTTCTCGAATTCGTCTTCATCGGCGAAGAAATCGGCGTCGAGATCGTCGTCGCGGCCGGCGATCGGCGACTGGTAGGGTCTGAGCGACGCCGGAGCCGGCGCCTGATCGTAATTCTCCCAGGTGTAATCCTGATCGCCAGGATAGGGGGCGCGCTGCGACGGCTGGGGCGCACCGAAGCTGCTATCGCCAAATGCGCCGTAGCCGCCATTGCCTGCCTGCCCGGCGTCATACGGCTGATCGCCGTAGTCCATGACGCTGTGATCGACCACGCCGCGATAACGGGTGGCGCCGGGCTCCGGATCGGGCTCGG
>JBNKDX010000121.1:0-6783 GCA_050288485.1 Rhodomicrobiaceae bacterium
CTGCCCTTTCCTCGCCATGGCCATCGCCTCACGGATCTTATGGGCCAGGACGAAGGCGGTCTTGTCCCGTCCTCAAGCAGCGAAGCGGTAGGACAAGCAAAAACTGAACACCGAGGTCGCGCGACAGCGCCAAAGCACCCTTGCCTTTGACTTCGTTGCAGAAAATAGCGATGGCGGCGAGATAGGTGCGGATCGGCAGTTTATGGTGCGCAAACAGCGTACCGCTCGTTGGCGAGAAATCGTGCCCGCAGGCCGTACAGCGATACCTTGGCGCACCGTTGCGGCGGGGATAGTTCCGGCAGGATTGACAATCACAACGCGGACAGACCGGCTCGCCATCCGTATCCGGCCAGCGCACCTTGCGGAACACCTGCCATGCCTCGGCATCGTCCAGCCGCATCACCTGCAGCAGGCTGAGCGTACGCGCAGCCGCCGACAGCAGAAAATGCCGTGCCATGCGTGTCTCCGGATTGTGAGGATGGAGCGACATTACACGCTTCGTGGTGTCGGGGAAAGCAAAATGTTCCTGTTTCGTTCGGCTCGGCGGCCGCCCAGTTCAGCGGTCGTGGAGAGTGCTACATAAGACCGCAAATTCGGCCCGGGTTCCGGCAAGACGGGGGTGGAGTAAGCCGGAGCGGGAGCACCCGCCTTTCCGTCGCCTCTTCCGTCTCGTCCGGACACGGTCTTACCCCGCATACGTGTGGGAAATGCGCCTTTTCGCGCCATTCATTCACCTGCCGTAAACCCTTTTCCGGGATAAAGAATAGAATTGCACCTTCATCCATGTTTCGTGAGTGGGCCGGTTAATGGGCTACGCCGTCGATCGAAAGTCACAAATGCATTCGGAGCTTGGCCTGCTGATGCCACGCCTCAAGGCCTTTGCCGCCGCCCTGACAGGCAGCGAGGCCATGAGCCTGACGCTCCTGAAGGCGACGAGAAACCATCTTCTCTCGCGCACCAAAGACCGTGGCCACACACCGCTGGCGCTGTGGGCCTTCACGCAGATGCACGCGCTCTGGGCCGGACGCATGAAACCGCCGCGCGGCGGGCGCGGCCCGCAGGCTGATCCGCGCCTGTTCTGTCCGAGAAGCCGCGCAGGCGACGCAGGCGGCGCTGTGCGTTTCGCCCGCCTCCTCGCGCAGCTCGGCCCCCAGGAGCGCGCCACGCTGCATCTCGTCTATGGCGAACGGCTTTCCTATGACGAGGCCGCGGAAGTCTTTGGCGTGCCGGTGGGCGCGATCACGACCCGCCTGGCGCAGAGCCACGCGCAGCTCGCTCAAATCGACGAGCAGGATTCTCACGCCGTCGCGGCCAATGCCGCATCGCAGCGCGGCCAGTCTGAAAAGGGCGCCCGGCGCCCGGGACGGGCGGCATGATCGATCTGAGCGACGAGTTGCTGTTGGCCTATGTGGACGGCCAGTTGGACAAACCCCAGGCAACCGTCGTCAGCCATCTCCTGCGGGACGATCCCGACCTGACCCACCGCACCGGCCGGTTGCAGCAGACACAGGCGCGCCTGCTCGACACCTTCGGCGCGCTGCTGCGCGAGGGACCGGTGACAGCGTCCGCTCATCCGCGCGGGACCGGCGGATCTCGCAACGCGCCGCGCAGCGCTTTCAGTCGGGCCGGACGGTTCCTGACGGCGGGCATGATCGGCTTGCTGCTGCTGCTCGGCGCCACCGCAGGCGTGACCATCGCCTATTATTCCGGCTTCGCCCCGGCGCCGCCGCCGCGCGCCAAGGAAACGGCGCAATTGCTGCCGCCTTCGAACTGGGCGGAGGACATGGCCGAACTGCACGCCTTTTTCACAACCGACACCGTCGCCGTCAGTCCGGACAGCCAGACCAACGCCGAGGTCGTGAAGTTCCAGCTCGCCAAGCTGTCGAATTCCCTGACGCTGCCCGACTTATCCGCGAACGGCCTGAAATTCACGCGCGGCCAGTTGATGTCCTACCGGGGCAGCAAGCTGATGCAGCTCATCTACACCAGCAAGACGGAGCCGCTCGTCGCCGTGTACATTTCCACGGGCCAGGGGCAGACGCCGGTTCTGCCCGGCCAGTTCGGCGACGTGAAAACGGTGAGCTGGTCGGCAAGGGGGCTGCGTTTCGTCATCGCGGCCAACATGACCCACGAAGCCCTGCGCGCTCTGGCGGCCGTAACCCAGGCGCAACTGGGTAAACTTTGATTCCGGCGGCATTATCCGCTTAGGCTTCCGGCATTCCTCGACTATGGTATTTCCCTGGAGGGGCCGCCTGGCGATCCCGGCGCGTTCTCCTCATCCGCATTCCTCATGACACTGTTGCGACCGGGCACGCACTTCGCCGCAGAGTGATCACGTTTTTGGCCTCTATAGCCGCATTACATTATTTGCTCTTTCAGGTCCCGGTATGACCGCGTCGATTTCAAGCCAGGTCGTTTCTCTCGGCAACCTGCTGAGGAATGGGGATACCTATGTCGTGCCGCCCTATCAACGCAATTACGCCTGGGAGGAGGAGCAGTTTGGCGCCTTCTGGTCCGACATCTCGAAGACGTTTCCGCCGGGGGACCGGCCGCGCGACCATTTCCTCGGTTCGCTGGTCATCAAGAATTCCGGAGCGCCGGAACTGGTGGTGGTTGACGGACAGCAGCGCCTGATCACAACCGCCGTGCTGCTCTCCGCGCTGCGCAGCCACCTGAGAGCCGCTGACAAGGCGGACGCCGCCGTGCGCGTCGAGGACGATTTCCTCGCCAAGTCCGTCAACGGGCGCCAGATCTACGCATCCTCGCTCGTGCTCAACAAGACCGACAAGGCGTTCTACGACGAGTACATCTTCCACAGCCGCCCGGCCGCGGAAATCATGCCTCAAGTTGACGAAAAGACGCTGCCGCCGTCGAACCGGCTGATCGCCGAATGCTTCCGCTTCATGCATCGCCGGATCGGCGAACTGGCGAATGGCGGGCGCCCGCTGGAAGAGGTGGCTGAAGCCATCCTCACCTCGCTCGACGAGCGGGTTCTGGTGATCCGTATCGACGTCAAGGACGATCATAACGCCTTCGTGCTGTTCGAGACGCTGAACGACCGGGGGCTGGAGCTGTCCGAAGCCGACCTTCTGAAGAACCACCTCTTCGCCATCGCCTCCGATCACCTCGGCGAGACGCAGCGCAACTGGGAGCAGATGGAGGAGAATCTGGGGTCTGAACGCCTCATGAGATTCGTGCGGCACCACTGGCTGTCCACGTGCGGCCAGATCGGCGAGCGCGGTCTTTATTCAGACATCAAATCGGCCATCTCGACTTCGGAAGACGCCGCTTCCTATTCCGCCAGGCTCCGCGAGGCGTCGGAGCACTACGCCGCCCTGTCCGATGCGAGCCACGACCTTTGGGCATCGTTCACGAACGAGCAGCAGCCGCTGATCCGCGATTTGATCGGGACCATCGCCATCCTGCGCCCCGAACAGCTCTTCATCGTGCTCCTCGCGGCGCTGGAGGCGGACAGGCGCAATTTCCTCGATCTCACGCGCATGCTGGTGACCTTCACCTTCCGCTACAACACCATCTGCAATCTGACGCCGTCCGCCATCCTGCAGCCCTTCGTCGCCGCCGCGCGCGAAATCCGCGAGACGCGGCGTGTGGACGTCCCCGTCCTGTTCCGCAAATATCTTGAAAAGCTGTACCCGGAGGATAGTCAGTTTCACTCGGCGTTCTCGCGCAAGCTCATCCGCGGCAACGCGCAGGCGCGCTACATCCTGGCCCGCATCGACGATTTCCTTTCGCCGAGCCCGCCGATGCACACCGAAAGCGCCCCGCATGCGACCAGCCTCGAACACATCCTACCGAAGCGGTACGGCAGTATCTGGGAGGCATCGCGGCGCGATTTTCCGGGCGGGATCGACAAATATGTCTACAGGCTCGGCAACATGACGCTGATCTCCGCGCGCCTGAACAACGACATCGGCAACGCGGATTTTGCCGCGAAGAAGAAGGTCTATGCGAGCAATTGCCTGAGTATCACGTCCAAGGTTCTCGAAGCCGACAGGTGGACCGCGGAAGAGATCAAGAACCGTCAAAACTGGCTGGCGAGCCACGCATGCAAGATCTGGCGGTATCCCGAGTAGCGGGGCGCTCTCCGGACGTTTTCTCACCCCGCGGCAGATGCAGCACCTCGCCGCGCGGCCGTCGTGTACCGCACCTCGCGGCCGGGCTTCGCGCCGCCGTCAGTCCCGCGACAATCTTCAGCCGGTCCCGTTCCTCCCGCAGCGCCTCGATCAGCGCCAGATGGCGGTTGAGGTCGTAGGTCCAGTGCCCGGCCAGCCCGCGCTGCCGCTCGCCGCGCAGAGCTTTCCGCAAGAGCGCCACCACCCGCGCGGTCCCCGCCTCGCTCGTATCGGCCAGCTCATGCGGCCACAGACCGATGAGCTTGGGCAGTTGCGCGGTGCGGTCGTAGGGCGGCTTCGTCGGGACGCCGGCCGCTTTGCCGGGCCGGGCGCGTGTCTTGCGTCTTTCTGCGGTGGAATAAGTCATGAACAGCTCCGTCCGGTAACGAACGGAAGCTTGTCACGGCTGCGGCCCGCGGGGATAAATGGACCGCGAATTCAATGCGATAGCCTTAAAAATACTTTATCGCCATGATGATGCGCGCGGCCCACTCGATGGGCTGATCGTATTGCACCTCGCCGCCGTTTTCGTGCGGCACCAGCGTCCAGGTGCCGTTCCGCCCGCGAACGAGCCGCCGGAGAAGGATCGAGCCGTTCCCGACCGCGACGAGGCAGTCCACGCCGTGGGCGTTATCGAGATCCTCTTCCCGCAGACGATTGGCGATGAGCACCGTCCCGGCCTCGAAGTAGCCGATCGATGCGTCGAGCCGCACCGCCACCGGATTGTCCGCCGGGACTTCGAGATGGACGATGTTCGCCTGCTCGTTCTGGACGCGAGTGACGCGGCCGTGCTCGCCGATGCGGCCGATCAGCCGGATTTCGCGGCTGGAGCGCGTTCCGATCAGGTCGGCCGGTTCGACCAGGAGCGCCCGCGCGATCTTTTCCAGCCAGTCGGTCGAGACGGTCATGTTCGCCGTCTCCAGCCGCTGCACGGTCTGCGGCGTGGTCTTGATCTTGTCGGCCAGCTCCTTGAGCGTCATGCCGCGCAACTTACGGAATTCTCTTATTCGGGTCTGCATCTCGCGTACTCTTACTGTTTTTTCACTGTAGACGAGATTTTCTTCTGTTCTCTTATTCCCCTTTTTAACTTTTGCCGTAAATTTTATCGAACCGGCGAGGCGTGGTGGCTCATCCATCCATGACCCTCCTGGCTGGCAGTTTTGGTTGCAGACGTCCATGTTTGGAGCGGGGAGATTGGTCTTGGCGTACTTCCCAAATGCCGCATCTCGTATCACGAACCCCGGAACGTTGTATGGCAGGCCGTGCCATGCATCAATATATAGTATCCACATCCGTCAAATAGTCGAGAACTGCGTTATATCCGTATACCGCATATCACCTTTTGCGTTACGTTCGTCTTCCCGCTGTTGCGCACGCGTTGCGCTCGCCCGGCAGATGGCCATGTATCTTGCCCATGTCGCCTGCGGCCTCTCGCTGACCGAGGTCGGCGCGCTTTTCGATCGCGACCGCACCACCGTCGCCCACGGCTGCGGCGTGATCGAAGACCTGCGCGACGATCCGGCTACAGATCGAACACTGATGAACCTTGAGGCCGCCCTTGCCGCGCTGACGCGCGGCAGCATTCGGGAGGCCGCATGATGACGGCAGTTCGGAAAGGCAGATTCTCTCCGTCGGCGAAAATGCATCCAAATCTTGGCCGAATGTTGAATGTTTTTAGGCGTTTAGCCGCCTCGGACGCCCTTCTAACGCCCGATTCGCACCGCGGGGCGCCGGAGACGGCCGTAGATTGCCGTAACGGTGGCCGGGAGAAAGCGCGCGTGGGGCGCGCCGCCGTCACGGCGAGTGCGGACGAGATACGCGCGTGGCTTGCGCACGAGCTGATCGAGGCGCGCGGCGCGGGCTACGTGCTCTCCGCCGCCGGGCTCGCATGGCTCAAGCGGCAGCTTGCCTCGGCCGACGCCTTCCAGGAGCAGCATCAGGCGCGGTCGGCGCGCGATGTCGATTTTGGCGGCGCGAAGCGGCCCGCGATCGTCAATGACGGCGAAAGCCCGCTGGCCTGGCTCGCCAGCCGCAAGGACAAGAACGGAGCGCCTCTCCTGACGCCGTTCCAGTTCAAGGCGGGCGAACGCCTGCGCGCCGACTACCATTTCGCCGGACTCACAGCGCGCGTGACGGCGAACTGGGGCCCGGCGGCGGCGGCGCAGACGGGCGGCGGCGGCAACGACCTTGCCGCGCTCGCCGACAATGTGCTTGCGGCGCGGCAGCGCGTCGTGCGGGCGCTGGCGTCCGTGGGGCCGGAGCTTTCGGGTATCCTCGTCGATGTGTGCTGCCATCTCAAAGGGCTGGAGGAAGCCGAGAAGACTGAAGGGTGGCCGCAGCGCTCCGGCAAGGTGGTGCTGCAGATCGCGCTCACGCGGCTGGCGCGGCACTACGGCCTCATCAGCGACAACCAGATCACGGCTGGCCTCAAGCGCCGGATCCAGCATTGGGGGACGGAGGATTACCGGCCGGAGATAGGCGGCGGGGAGGAGGGATGAGGGCCGGACCGCCCGCCCGCCCGCTGGCCGCGGGCGGTCTGGGTGCTGGCCGCGGCCGCGCTGCTCGTGCGCCTGGTCGTGCTCTGGTGGCGCCACGGGCACGATCCGCTCTGGCACCAGCCGCTGAACGACGCAGTGGTCTACGAGCAGTG
>JBNKDX010000122.1:0-6773 GCA_050288485.1 Rhodomicrobiaceae bacterium
CGTGAGGGCCAGCTGCTGGCGCAGGAGATCGTGGAGGCGTTCATTCGCGAAATGGACACCATGGTCCGCGACCTCGGCGTGCCGGACCGGAACGTGCCGAAGGAGGTGCGCAAGATCGCGCAGCTTTTCTACGGCCAGCTTCTGGCCTATTCGACCTCGCTGCAGCGTCACGATCAGAAAGGGCTGGCTGGCGAAGTCTGGAAGAGCTTCCAGTCCACGGACGCGGGCCGCGATGCTCCCGTGGCCGCCGACGCCATCGCTCATTATATCCGGCAGTCGATCAAGACCATCCAGGAGATGCCGCTCAATCTCCTGTTGCAGGGCAATATCCGTTTCGCCGACATCGTCAGCGGACGTTATGCCTGAACGGCACGCGGCACAGACACCGGACACAGTGTTCTCCCGGCGTCTGTGCGTTGACGACCTCAAGGCCCGCGAGGGTCTGATTGAGGCCAACGCCGCCGAGTGCGCCCGCCTGGCTTCCCTCTGCGGGGCCGTTAATCTTGCCTTCCTCCGTTTCTCCTACCGCCTGCAGCCTCTGGCCTCGCACCGCTACCGCCTCACCGGCGAACTCAGCGCTGAAGTAACGCAGGCCTGTGTCGTCACGCTTGAGCCGGTGGAGGAGCGCGTTCAGGAGGCGGTGACCATCGAGTTCTGGCCCGAACAGCAGCTCGGCGCGGTGTCCGCGGATGAGGACGCGGCGATCGACGCTGAGCCTTCCGACGCGCCTGAGCCGATTATCGGCGGCCGGATCGACCTCGGCGCCCTCGCTGCGGAGATCCTCGCCAGCGTCATCAATCCCTATCCGCGTAAGGCGGATGCCGAGTTCGTCTGGCGGGAGACGCCGGAGGGAGCGGAGGCAGGCAAGTCCAGCCCTTTCGCCAGCCTCGCGAAGCTGCAGCGGGAAAGCTGACCTCCCGTCCGTCCCCAGGACGCGGCAGCCATACTCTCCGCCAGAGGCGCTGCGTCGCTTCCCGCTGCGCCGGCTAAGGCATCACCACTTCAACAACCTTCTTGTCCCCCGGCGCTACCAAGAACCCGGCCTCGTACTCCCGGCCCGCATGCTCCACTTTGACCTTGTAGTTGCCCGCAGCGAGTACGTGCGAGGGAAAAGCGCCGCCGCTCTTCTTCACGTGGGCACCGTCCTGGGTAGCGATGTTCCAGGTGGTGTCGGCGAGCGCCTCGCCGCCCGCTCTCTGCACGAGCTTGAACGTGATCCTGCCCGCCTGGTGATCGATTGTGGCTTCGGTGACCTTGCCCGGCTCCACCGTGACGTCGGCTTCGATGACGGCGTTGCTGTCGCCATACGTGCTCTGCACGCGGTAGCTGCCGCTGTTGAGGCGGATGACGATGCCGGGCTTGGCGTTGCTGATGATCTTGCGGCGGTTGCCGAACTGGTCCGTTTCCTCCGAATAGATGTCGAAGGTCAGCCCCTGCTCGGACAGAAGCGGCTGCTTCGCGAGCGTCGCATAAAGGCGCACGCCCCCCGCATTCAGATTGAAGGTATCGTCCAGGCGCTTGGCGGGCCAGACCGTCAGACGTTTGGTGACATGCGCGCGCCCGTAGCTTGCATTGACGAGGTAATCGCCCGGCGTCAGCGAGAGAAGGGGACGCACCTCGCGGCTCGTGCGCAACAGCTTGTAGCTGCCGTCATCCAGGGCGCGGCCATCGTAGATGCGCCAGAGAACGCCGCTGTCGAGCGGCTGCCTGCCCGACGCGAGGATTGCGGCCAGACTCAAAATTCCAGGATCGTTCGACGCCGCCGGAGAACCGCCGGGCGTGCCGACCCCCCCTGGCACCGTCCCGAAGCCCGCCCCCGCGGGGCCTGCCTGACGCCCGGAAACACCGGCCGCCGCCGCTTCGAACGCCCCGCGCAACGCGACCTCGAACTGCCCCTCATTCGCCGCTGTGGAGAACACACCGCCGGTTTCCTCCGCCACGCAGGAAAGGTCCTGCAGTTTTTCCCCGGCCTGTGCGTCGAATGCGATGACGTGGACCACTGTCTGCGGCGACTTCTTCTTCAGGCTGCGCGCCGCCGCGCACGGGTCGGCCCTGCAATCGTCGCCGCTGTCCGCCACCAGAATGACGGCCTGCGAGCCGGAATGTTCCGCAAACATCTTGTTCGCCGCCGCCAGCGACGCCGACAATGGCGACGACCCCTTCGGTTTGCGGGCGGCCAGCGCCTTGGTGTATTGCGCCGCGTTGATCTGACCGACCGGCTTCAACGTCCGAATGTCGCTGCAGGAGCCGTTCTTGCCGCCCCCGAACGCCAGGACGCCCAGATTGAGCCTGTCCTCGTATTCGCCGAACAGAGTATCGAGCATGTCGCGCACCACGACGATCTTCGCCGTACCATCGATCTGGCTCCACATGCTGCCCGAGTGATCGAGAACGACCACCGCGTTGTGCTCGGCGGCAGCGGCGCCGGACGCGGCGAGACAAGGCGCCAGGACGATGGCGGCCCACACGCGGCGGATAATCGGGATCATGGCAACCGTGCTCCATTCATCGTTCGTCTGAGGATGGCACATCTATTCGGCAATGATTTCAACCGTCTGTTCCGAGTTCGCCGCCGCCTCGAAGACGCGCGAATAGGTCTTGTTCCCATGCCGCGCCATCGCCTGATACCGGCCGGCCTGCAGGGTGAGCGCCGGACTGGCGTCCTGCGATATCAGCACCGTGCCCCCGCCGGAATATTTCAGCGTCCATTTCACTCGCCCCAGCGGCCTGCCGCCCGGTCTGGCGACCAGCTTGAGCGTCACGCCTGCGGCCAGATGCTCGAAACCGGCTTCGACCGTCTCGCCCGCCTTGACCTCGACCTCGCGGACCTGACGGGCATTATGCCAGCCATATTGGCACTCGATCCGGTACCGTCCCTGCTTCAGGAACAGCGTTGGCTTGGCGTTCGTGGTCGTGGCGAGCGTCTTTCCGGCTCCGGCCCCGTCCTGCGAAAGCCTGTAGACTTTGTAGAGCAGATTGCGGTCTAGCGGCTGGCGGCTTCCGGCGAGAACCGAGAACAGGCGGACACCCCCGGCGTTGAGCAGGAACGGCACGGTCTTCACCTTCCCTGCGGCGATCTCCACCTTTCGTTCCTCGCGAGCGAGGCCGAGAACAGCCACTACGCGATAGCGGCCCGCAGGCAGGTCGAGCCGCGGCTCATCGCGCACCGAGCGCACGACCTCGCGCTTGCTTCCAGCCTCGCCGCCGTCATAGACGGTGAAAACCACGCCGCTCAAAGGCGGCCCGTCGCGTCTGGCGCGCGCCGAAAGCGTCAAGACGCCCGTATTCATCACAGCTTCGGCCGAGGCTTCCCGGCCAGCCTCGACGGTCACCATCATATCCGTGCTGGCGAGGCCGTGCTCGGCGTGCAGGCGGTATGCGCCGGCAGGGGCGTGGAAAAGGGTTTCGCTGCGGGTGGAGCGCCCCAGATCCGCGGCCTCCGGCCCGGCCTGGGCGCTGTGCAGTTTGAAAAACATATCCCGAAGCGCCGGACCGCCCGCCATGGCGACCCCGCGTACGCGGATGGTCCCCGCGTTCAGCACCAGCGTGGCGGTGATGGGTTTGTTGGCCTTCGCGTCGATGATGGTGCTGTTCTGCGCCAGCCCGTATTCCGCTTCGACACGGTACTTGCCGGGGTTGAGGTGGATTTCCGGTTCCGCGCCGCCGCCGCTCCAGACGAGCTTCTTCTTCGCCCCCGGCCTGTCATGACGCTCCTGGAAAACGCGCCAGGACAGCCCTTGCCGCAAGGGCTCACAGCCTGCCGCCAGCACAGCCCGCAGCGTGACATTGGGCGCGCGCCGCCGCTGGGCGGCCGGGCGCCGTGCGCTCGCCCTGGACTTGCGCCGTCTCACTGTCTTGTGACGCCGTTTCCTGTCGCTCACGAAGGTGAGAGCGGCGTCACTCGCCACCTGAGCCACGGCGCCACCGGTCCCGGACCAGGCGGGAGGCGCGGTCATCACTCGCGCGCTCGCCGCCACAGCCGCGACATAGCCGCAGCAGGCAAGAGCCGCCGCCGCGAGGCAATATTTCAAGATTAGGCGCATCGGCATTGTCGCCCGCATGAATGCTTTGCCCCCACATTTCCCCTTTCTGCGCTTGCTTGTCCAGAGGCACGTCATAAGTTAAACCTCACGGCAGCAGAAATATCCGGAGAGTGCGAAGACGTGACGGCCGAAAGCGACTCTTCACCGAAAAATGCGGCTGCCGGCGCAGGGGTGGAAAACGCCGCGCTTCTCGACTATCTCCGCAACCGCCGCTCGGTCTGGGTCAACGATCTCCGTGAACCCGGGCCGGACCGCCCAACGCTCGAAGCGATGCTGACGATCGCCGCGCGCGTTCCCGACCATAAGAAGGTCGCGCCCTGGCGGTTCATCGTTATCGAAGGCGAGGCGCGGGCGCGTTTCGGCGAGAGGATCGCGGAAATCCGGGCTGCGAAGGAGCCCGATATCTCCTCCGAGCGGCTCGCAACGGAACGGAAACGCCTTACGAGGGCGCCCGTGGTCGTGGCGGTCGTCTCAAAACCGGTCAGCCATCCCGCCGCGCCGCCCGAATGGGAGCAGATCCTGTCAGCGGGCGCGGCCTGTTTCAATCTGCTCCATGCCGCGGCGGCTTACGGTTTCGGCGCGCAGTGGATTACCGAATGGTATGCGTATGACGAGCGCGCCTGCGCCGCCTTCGGGCTGACCGGGGGCGAACGCATCGCCGGTTTCATCCACATCGGCACACCGCCCGCGGAGAAACCCGCCGACCGCGACCGGCCCGCCATCGCCGATATCACAGTTTATCTGGATGGCCCGGCAGGCTGAGACTGGAGGCAGGGGATCGCAACAAAGCGCCGCGGCCGTCATCCTCTCACAGGGCTCACCGCCACATTGTCGATGAGCCGCGTCTGGCCCAGATGCACGGCTGCAAGGAGCCGCGTCGGCTGCATGACGTGGCCTTCCTCCAGCGGCTGCAGCGTTTCCGCATCGCGCAGCTCAAGGTAATCGACCCGCAGCCCGGCGCCCGCCAGCCAGTCGCGCCCCAGGAAGATCGCCTCGTGAATGGGACGCCCCGCCGTCAGATCCTGCGAAACCTCGTTCAGCACGGCAAAGAGGCGCGGCGCCACGGTCCGCTCGGCCGCGGACAGATAGGCGTTGCGCGACGACATCGCCAGCCCGTCGGGCTCGCGCATCGTCGGCGCGCCGAGGATGGTGATCGGCATGTCGAGATCGTGCACCATCTGCCGCACCACCAGCAACTGCTGGTAGTCCTTCTCGCCAAACACCGCGATATCTGGCAGGCACTGCAGGAACAGCTTGGCGACAACAGTCGTCACCCCGGCGAAATGGTGGGGACGCGACGCGCCTTCCAGCCGCGCCGTCAGCCCCATGACCTCCACGCGCGTCGAGAAATCGTCCGGATACATAATGCCGACGGACGGCGCATAAAGCAGGTCGGCCCGGCCTTCGGCAAGCTTTTCCCAGTCGCGCTGCTCGTTGCGGGGATAGGCGTCGAAATCCTCGTTAGGGCCGAACTGGGTGGGATTCACGAAAATGGACACGATCGTGCGGTGAGCGTTCTTCCTGGCCATCTGCACCAGCGACAGATGCCCGGCGTGGAGGGAGCCCATGGTTGGCACCAGCGCCACGGTCTTGCCGCGCCGCCGCCAGCCGCGGACCGTTCTGCGCAACTCCGCAATCGTTCTGACGACCGGCAGCTTTGCGGCCATGACGCATCCTTCGCCCGATATGAATCAACGTGACCATAGCAAGTTGGAGGAAAAACGGAAGGACGTTAGCGCCGCGGAACCTCGGGGAGAGCGGTAGCCGGGCGACGGCATGTCCGTCCCAAGCTCGCCATTTTGCGCCGCTACGACGTCCCCCTAATTCCAACGGGCGAAAGGGAATAACGGGAATGGGCATAGAGAAGGCAACCTTTGAGGAGGCAACGCGGCCGCCGCAGAACGGCTTTCTGGCGAGGATCGGCGGACCGCAGTTCCTGGTCGCGCAGTTGTTCACCATCGCCGCTACGATTCTCGGCGTCTACCTCGCGGGGTATGTGGGCTTTCAGCGCACCCTGGAATACGACCGCTACCAGAAAGCGCAACAGCAGTCTTCTCTTCTCGAAGCCATGCAGGCGGAGTTGAAAGACAACACGAGCCGGATTCGCGAGTTCGTCGACAAAAGAATGGACCCCTCGGGGGCGAAACGAACCTATGGCTGGCCAGGCCTGCGCCTTTTCGTGTGGCGTGCCGCCGGGCAGACACAGTCGGCGTTTGACCTGCCGCCAAAACTGCTCGCCGGCATGCAGTCCTTCTATGACGAGGCCGGAGAGTTGTTGACAAGCCCCAAGGTCCGCGAAGTCTATGGAAACTCCTCCGGGTCGTATGTCTACGACCGGACAACCTACAAGGAACAGCTGATCACACAGTTGGAGATCGCCGAGACGAAACTCCTGCCGGACATCGCCAAAGCCGTGGCGGAAGCCTCTCGGCAAGTGAACAAATACGCAAGCGTTGGCAACTGAGGCCGGGTTCGGCGGGACGAGACAGGGCTCCCGGCTGGCTTTTCACGGCGGGATTGCCTAATTTAGGCCGTGGTATTCCTGTTCCGGAGCTGACGACCATGCTGCGAGACCTCGCGCCCCGGCGCCAAGCGCCCGCCGTCAAGGTGGGCGCCGTCACCATTGGCGGCGGCGCGCCTGTCGCCGTGCAGTCGATGACCAACACAGACACCGCCGATATCGAGGCGACTGTGGCCCAGGTCGCGCAGCTCGCCGCGGCGGGCTCGGAG
>JBNKDX010000123.1:0-6742 GCA_050288485.1 Rhodomicrobiaceae bacterium
TTAACCGGCGCCAGGCACCCGTGCGGCTGGGCACGAAAACGAACGCCGCCGCCCGCTGCGAAGCGGAGCCGGGGCGTTGGCAGTATCTGCCGGAAATCTCGTGCATGGCGCGCAATCCTGTCCCTTCAGGCGCGTATGTTCATTAGTTGTTCGCGTGCTGCGGGCACATTCATGTCCGCAGCACCTGAATTCTCTCCTGGCGCAGAACCGGCCCAAAGCCGCCTGCGCCATACCCCCCGCTGCGCTGCTTCGAGCTTCGCGCGAGGTTCGGAAATCTCCTTAAGACTTGGTCTCCGTCTCCTGGCGCCGGCAAATCCGGTACCGGCGGAATCCAGACGCAAATCCTTAATCCGCCAAGCTGCCATCAGATAAGCAGCGTCCCGCAAGATGGAGGTTTTGCAGTTTGAGCCGAGCAAGACACTCCAAGGCTGATGCCTTCGTCAATCCTGGCCTGGACACTGTCTCGCTCATCGGCACTACGATACGACACTATTAGTCTGTGTCGCCGCGCTCGGCAAGCAGGACTTAGCACTCACCCTGTGATTAGCAGGCAAATCACAAGGATGGCTTAATTTCCGGCTTTACCATGACTGGCCGCAAAACATAGTGCGCCGAGTTAAGAGGCAAATGGAGGAGGGAGAGCCGTGCGCCTGCAAAAATCTTTGTTTGGGGGAATATTTTTCGTTGCCGTCGCCGCGGGATTCCTAGCCGGCGGTGTTGCGGCTGAGCAGCTATCCGAAGCCGTCACTCCGGATTTCCTGGACTTTCAGGCCCTGAAACGAGTGATGACCTATGATCCGAGGAAGCAGCCCAATTCCGTACCTATAAGAGATGTGCCAGAACCGGTCATTCACGCCTTCGTTGCTGCGACAGATCGGGATTTTTACAGGCGGAGGCGGGCTTCAATAAGCAAGAGGGAATATGAACTTGCTTTCAAAATATTAATATGTGCCGACAGGGATGGTAATAATTCATCCGCTACGAATGATAGATTTTCGATGATTATGAGATGTGTAACGAACAACCTCGCGAGCTATCACGGAACAAGCACAAGATATTTTCGGCATAGGGGGATATATTCTATAATCGCTGCGGGGCTTACCGCTGGTAATGATAGAACGATATTAAGGAAATTTAAAGAGGTTGTGTTCACCTCGCGCCTGGAGAAGGAGTGTCCGAAGGATAAGGCTCTTGAGTACTACCTAAACCATATGTACTTTGGTCTGGGTGCGCATGGTGTGCGCATGGCTGCGCTGAAATACTTCAATAAAGATCTTAACAGCCTCGCGATTGAGGAAATCGCTTATCTCGCTGCGCTGCCGAAGTGGCCAGCCAATCTTCATCCAACCCGCAATACCGACCGAGCCGTGGAGAGCCGCAACTGGGTGCTGACGCGGATGGCTGAGGACGGCTACATTTCGCAGCACCAAGCAGAGGAGGCAAGAGCGAAGCCGCTTGGCTTCAGTCCGCCGACAGCGGCAAAGCGTTAAGCGAACGAACATGGTGCGATGTGAAAACCGGCGCCGGTTGTGCGGCGTAAAAACCGCCCGTTCAGTTGTGATCAACCGGCCAATCACACCGTTACCTTAATTCTCGGCTTTATGATGAGCCGGGAAGGAAGCATATTACGCCGATGGTGACCGGCTGCAGAGGAGGTTGAGGGTGCAGTTGCGTGTGGGGCTTCTGTGGATGCTCGGCTTGACTTTTCTGATCGCGGTGCTGGCCATGACGGCCGCGCCAGTCCATGCGGCAGGCAAACCCAAGGACGACCCTTCAGCGGTGGCGCAGGACGCCCGGCTGGGCGGTGATCTGACGCGAACCCGCTTCGTGGCCGACCTGTCAGCGGCGGTGGATTTCCGCGCCTTCGTTCTCTCCAACCCTTACCGGGTCATCGTCGATCTGCCGGAAGTCAACTTCCTCATGCCCTCTGGCGTGGGATCGAAGGGCAAGGGGCTGGTGGGGGCTTTCCGATTCGGCCTGTTCGCGCCCGGAAAATCGCGCATCGTCATCGACGTGGTCGAGCCGGTGCTGATCGACAAGGCCTTCGTGCGCGCCGCCGAGAACGGGCAGCCCGCGCGCCTCGTCATCGACCTCGTGCGCACCTCGCCCGAGGAATTCGAAGCGCAGCAGCAGATGCAGGCGCTCCGGCGCTCACTGGCGCCCGGCGGGTTCGAGACGAATACGGAAAAGCTGGGCATGGCCCTGCCGGACGCGCCCGCGCGCGCCGGGCCGGAGGTGAGAAAGAGCAAGCCGGTCATCGTGCTCGATCCGGGGCATGGCGGCGTCGATCCCGGCGCCACGAGCATCGGCGGCGTTTACGAGAAGGACATCGTCTTCGCATTCTCCCAGACGCTGAAAGCCAAGCTTGAGGCGACCGGCAGGTACCGCGTCGTCATGACGCGCGAGACCGATATCTTCGTCCCGCTGCAGGACCGCGTGGACCTCGCCCGCAAGGAACACGCCGATATTCTTATGTCGGTCCACGCCGACGCTATCGACCGGAAGCATCACCTCGCGCTGGCCGGGGAAATCCGCGGCGCCAGCATCTATACGCTGTCCGAAGAGGCGTCCGACGAACTCGCGAAGCTGACCGCGGCCAACGAAAACAAGGCCGACGTGCTGGCGGGCGCCGAGGTGGCGGGGGTGAACGACGACGATCTGGCCAGCATTCTCATCGACCTCATGCACCGGGAAACGAAGAACCTGTCCGTGTCCTTTGCGCGGCAGCTTCTCTCCAATCTGAAGGGGAATGTGGAATTGACCGCCAAACCCCATCGTTTTGCCAATTTCCGTGTGCTAAAAGCGCAGGATGTGCCGTCCGTCCTCCTGGAACTGGGTTATGTGAGCCAGAAGGAGGACGAGAAATCCTTAACCTCCGAGGAGTGGCGGTCGAAGGTGGCGGATGCTATCGTGCGGTCGATCAGCGCGTTTTTTGCGAAACGCCAGGTGAGCGTACCCGGCTAGGGCAGGGCGGCGCGCCGCCTTGTTTCGCGCCGTAGCCCTTGTAGCGTTTTGCAGTCGCCTTCACCTCTGCCGCGAACCAGAATTGACAAGCTAGGCCGCAAGCCGGACAAAAGCGCCCCATGTCTAACGTGACCCTTACGCCGCCGCCCAAGAAATTCAAGCGCCGCAGGCATCCGTTTCTGCGCTTCTTAGGGTTCGCCTTCACGGCGGGCGTCTTCCTTTTCATCGCCGGTTCGGCCGTGGCGGCCTATTTCCTGTGGCAGATCTCACAGGACTTGCCGGATTACGAACGGCTCGCCAACTATGAACCGGCCGTGATGACCCGCGTTCACGCCAATGACGGCGGCCTCATCGGGGAATGCGCGGCGGAGCAGCGCGTCCACGTACCCATTGCCGCCGTCCCGCAGCGGGTCATCAACGCCTTCATCGCCGCCGAGGACCAGAATTTCTACCGGCACAGCGGCATCGACTTTCAGGGCATCGCGCGCGCAGTGTTCAAAGCCGTCAAGAAGGAGGTCTTCGGTGGCGGAAGACGCTCGGAGGGCGCCTCCACGATCACCCAGCAGGTGGCGAAAAACTTCCTGCTGACGAACGAGCGCACGATGATCCGCAAGACCAAGGAAATGATCCTCGCCGTTCGCATCGAGCGCGCTTATTCCAAGGAGCGCATTCTCGAACTCTATCTGAACGAGATTTATTTCGGTCTGAGATCCTACGGCGTCGCCGCCGCGGCGATGGCCTATTTCGACAAGGAACTCAAGGATATCACCATTGAGGAGGCCGCCTATCTCGCCGCTCTGCCGAAGGGGCCGAACAACTACCATCCCGTTCATAAGAGGAAGGAAGCCCTCGCGCGCCGCAACTGGGTGATCGAGCGCATGGCGGAGGAAGGCTACATCTCCGCGGACGAGGCGGAGGCGGCGAAGAAGAAGAAACTGGGTTACCATCCGCGGCATCTAGGCTCGTCGCGCTGCGCCACCGATTTTTTCTCGGAAGAAGTGCGCCGAACCCTGAAAGACCTCTATGGCGAGGAAAAACTCATGGGCGGCGGGCTTTCCGTCCGCTCGACGCTCGATCCGAAAATTCAGAAGCTGGCGCGCCGCGCCCTGCGGGAGGGGTTGCTGCGTTTCGACCGCAGCAAGGGATACCGCGGGCCGGTGAAGACGATCAGCGCCGAGGGAGATTGGGGGGCCAGACTTGCGGAAATCCCCGCGCTCTCCGGCCCAGGGGTCTCGTGGGCTGACGCCCGGGCCAATCTCGATCCATGGCGGCTTGGCGTCGTGCTTGAAGCGACCAAGGACAAGGCCGTCGTCGGGCTTCAGCCGGGCCCGGACAAAATCGGCAGGGTCGAGAAGGCGCGCTCGACCGTCGAACTGAACTGGAAGACCGTGCGCTGGGCGCGGCGGACCGCGGGAGCGAAGCGCCGGGGGAAAAGCGCGGCTTCCATCCCGGAAATCCTCAACGTGGGAGACGTCGTCTACGTCGCGCCCCAACTGGACGGTCCCAAGGACAAAAAGGCCGAGGAAGACGAGGACGCGTCCGAAGACGCCAATGTCTGGCGGCTGGTGCAAATCCCGAAAATCGAAGGCGCGATGGTGGTGATGGACCCCCATACGGGGCGTGTCCTCGCAATTGCCGGCGGCTTCAGCTATATGGAAAGCCAGTTCGACCGCGCGGCGCAGGCGAAGCGCCAGCCCGGCTCGTCCTTCAAGCCCATCGTCTACGCCGCCGCGCTGGACAACGGCTACTCCCCGTCCTCGATCGTGCTCGACGCGCCGTTCTCGCTCGATCAGGGCGAGGGCAAGACGTGGTCGCCGGAAAACTACGAGAACAAATTCTACGGCCCCTCCACGTTGCGTCTCGGCCTGGAGAAGTCCCGCAATCTGATGACGGTGCGGCTGGCGCAGGATCTGGGCATGCCGATCGTGGGCGAGTATGCGCGGCGCTTCGGCGTTTACGAAACCATGCCGCCGCTTCTGTCCATGGCGCTGGGCGCCGGAGAGACCACGCTTCTGCGCATGGTTACCGCCTATTGCACCTTCGTCAATGGCGGCAAGAAGGTCACCGCCACTCTGATCGACCGGATCCAGGATCGCCGCGGCAAGACCATCTGGCGTCATGACGTGGTCACCTGTCCGGACTGCAGGGAAGAGGACTGGCAGGAGCAGGAGGAGCCGACGCTGAAGGACAACCGCGCGCAGATCATCGATCCCTTCACGGCGTATCAGATGGTGTCGATGCTGGAAGGCGTGGTGAAGCGCGGTACGGGTTATCGCGTCTCCAAGGTAGGCAAACCGCTGGCGGGCAAGACCGGCACGTCGAACGACGAGAAGGATGCGTGGTTCGTCGGCTTCTCGCCGAACCTCGTGGCTGGCGTCTATATCGGTTACGACCAGCCGAAACCGATGGGGAAGGGCAAGACCGGCGGCAGCACCGCCGCGCCCGTCTTCCGGGATTTCATGCGCTGGGAGCTGGCGGACAAGCCGGCCGCGCCGTTCCGCGCTCCCGACGGCATCAAGCTGGTGCGCATCGACGCCAAAACGGGCATGCGCGCTCAGCCGGGGACCACGGCGAGGACCATTCTCGAGGCCTACAAGCCGAACGAGGAACCGCCGGATTCGTTCTCCTACGTGACCTACCCCGGTTTCGTGAGCGATGGCGAGCCTCAAAGCGCTCCGGACGCCGGTGTGGAGCTCGGGCGCGGCTTCATCCGGAAGCCGGAAGCCGGTGGCCTTTACTGACAAATCACCCTAAACAGGGCGCTGCCCGCGGTTGCGTCCGGAGGGCGCGGGAGGCAGCGCCGCTCAAACATCCGGGAGATAGCCATGCGTGCCGAAACGCAAGCGATGATCGATGAAATCCGCCAGTCTCTGGCCCTCTTACGGAGGCATCTTTGACTGGGATAAAGCCAACGCCCGTCTCGAAGAGCTGAACGCCGCCGCCGAGGCCCCTGACCTGTGGAACGATCCGCAGCGCGCCCGCGTGGTCATGCAGGAACGCCAGCACCTTGAAGGCTCGATCAACGCCTACGCCGAGCTGGAGCGCAGCCTGACCGACAATATCGAACTGATCGGGATGGGCGAGGAAGAGGGCGACGAGACCGTCGTCACCGAGGCGGAAGCGGCGCTCGCCGCTCTCCTGCGCACCGCCCAGAAGCGCGAGATCGAAGCGTTGCTATCCGGCGAGGCCGACGGCAACGACGCCTATCTCGAAGTTCATTCCGGCGCGGGCGGCACCGAGAGCCAGGACTGGACGCAGATGCTCCTGCGCATGTACATGCGCTGGGCCGAGGAACGCCGCTTCAAGACGGAACTGATCGACTCCAGCGCGGGCGAAGAAGCCGGCCTGAAATCGGCGACGATCCTCGTCAAGGGGCAGAACGCCTATGGCTGGCTAAAGACCGAATCGGGCGTGCACCGGCTGGTGCGCATCTCGCCCTTCGACAGCAACGCGCGGCGGCATACGAGCTTCGCCTCGGTCTGGGTCTATCCGAGCATCGACGAAACGATCCAGGTCGAAGTCAACGAGAGCGACTGCCGCGTCGATACGTTCCGGGCCAGCGGCGCGGGCGGCCAGCATGTCAACACGACCGACAGCGCCGTGCGCATCACCCACCTGCCGACCGGCCTGGTGGTGCAGTGCCAGGACGAGAAATCGCAGCACAAGAACAAGGCCAAGGCGATGAAGATCCTCCGCACCCGGTTGCTGGAGGAGGAGCAGCGCAAGGCCAGCGCGGAGCAGCGGGACGCCCGGCTGGCCCAGGTGGGCAGCGGGGACC
>JBNKDX010000124.1:0-6733 GCA_050288485.1 Rhodomicrobiaceae bacterium
CAGCAGGCGGAAGCGGCTGGTTCGAGGGAGATGGCGGCATGACCGAGGCAGCAGCACTCAGGAAGGAAGACGCCGGCTATCCGGCGGACAGCGAAAGCAGCTACTTCACGGTCTATGTCAACGAGGAGATCTTCGGGCTGCCGGTCGAGAATACGCACACGATCTTCCGTATCTCCTCGGTAACTTCGGTCCCGCTCGGCCCGGGCGACATCTCGGGGCTCGTCAATTTGCGCGGCAAGATCGTGACGGCGGTCAATCTCAGGCGCCGGCTGAACATGCCCTACAAGGAGATCCGCGATCCGCTGGCCATCGGCATCGAGCACAAGGGCGAGAATTTCGCGCTGATCGTGGATGAAGTGGGCGACGTGCTGTCTCTGGCCAAGTCGATGGAGATTCCGATTCCGACTCATTTCGATCCGCACCGGGCGCGGCTGACGACGGGGCTGTATCGTGTCGGCAAGCTTCTGATACCGGTTCTGGATATCGAGGCGCTGTTCAATTTCCA
Organism: Rhodomicrobiaceae bacterium; assembly: GCA_050288485.1. Taxonomy (GTDB): domain Bacteria; phylum Pseudomonadota; class Alphaproteobacteria; order Rhizobiales; family Rhodomicrobiaceae; genus JARRLC01. The sequence continues at coordinate 506 of JBNKDX010000124.1, forward strand.
GAACTAGTTTTGCGTCCCAAGTGCCGGGTGCAGCGCGCAAGCGCTTGGAGAAGACGCAACATGAGCCGGGGGGCGGCGGGGAACTAGGAGGTCTTGATGAAGTACGCACTCGTTGTTGACGACTCAGCCGTGATCCGCAGGATCATCCGCCGGATGCTGGAGAGGCTGGAGTTCAGCGTCGTCGAAGCCGAGGACGCCATGGCGGCCAAGCGGGCGTGCGACGACAGCATGCCCGACGTCATTCTGCTCGACTGGAACATGCCGGAAGTCAGCGGCCTCGACTTCCTCAAGGAGCTGCGGCAGATGCCGGGCGGCGCCGACCCGAAGGTCATCTTCTGCACCACCGAAAATCACGTCACGAAGATTCAGAGCGCCATCGAATGCGGCGCCGACGAATACATCATGAAACCGTTTAATGAATTCATAATTCGAGAAAAATTAGAACAGATTGGTATAGTCTTTTAAGACATGTGGGCCACTATAGAGTGTGATGCCGTCCAGTTCGAAAGAAAGTAACGATGGTAGAGTTGCTGGGGGAGAGTGAAGCGCAACGGGTGAGATCGTTCGATGCGCTAAGGGCATACCTGCGCCGCGAGTCCGGCCTCATCCTTGACGCCGATAAGCGGTATCTGGTTGAAAGCCGCCTGACATCCATCATGCGCCGCGAGTCGATGAACACGATCACCGATCTCGTGAACGCGCTGGAAAGCAAGCGCAAGCCGCGTCTGGCGCAGGAAGTCGTCCAGGCGATGACGATCAACGAGACCTACTTCTTCCGAGATCGTCTGCCCTTCGATACATTCCGGAACAATATCCTGCCGGATGTCATCAAGGCGCGTGCTGCGCAGCGCTCCATCCGCATCTGGTGCGCGGCCTCGTCGACGGGGCAGGAGGCCTATTCGCTGGGCATCATCCTCGAAGAGACGCAGGCTAAGCTTGCCGGGTGGAGGGTGGACATCATCGCCACCGACCTGTCCGAGGCGGCCCTCGGCCGGGCCAAGGAGGCGCTCTACAGCCAGTTCGAGGTGCAACGCGGCCTGACCACAGCCCAGCTGCTGAAATATTTCACGCAGGTCGGCGACATGTGGCAGCTTAAGGACTCGATACGGAAGCGCGTCGCCTACCGTCATCTCAATCTGCTCAATGAATACGCCTTGTTGGGCAATTTCGACATCATCTTCTGCCGCAACGTGCTGATCTATTTCGATGCGGCGCGCAAGAGCGATGTCCTTAACCGGATGACGCGTATCCTCGCGCCCGAAGGGGCGATCATGCTGGGCGCCGCGGAGAGCATTATCGGGCTGAACACCAAGCTCGCGCCGCATCCTCAGTATCGCGGCGTTCTCATTCAGGAGGCGCACGCGCAGAGCCTGACGAAGAAGGCGTCCTGAAGAGAGAAGGCGAGGCGAGAAGCGGCGTTCTATGCCGGGGTGCTGGACCAGGTATTCCCGTCGTGGCCGAGGCGCATGAGCAACGCTTCGAGCGGCCGGTCCACGATCCCGCATTCGCGCAAATGCCCCACGGTGTTGCGGACGTAGTCCACATTCGCGCCGGACTGCCCGCGCCCGCGCCGGACGAGGCGCGCCTGCAGCTCCAGCGGCAGATTGCCCGCATATTGGCGATGGCGGCGGTTGACCATGTAGACCAGGGCGCGGACCTCGCTCTGGCTGTCCCTGAGTTGGACTGGCCGGGTGATGGCGCGATAGACGTTGGTCACCTGCTCGCGCCGCCGCAGATAGGCCAGCACGCTCCACTCTTCAGCGGCAGGAACGTGAAAGGCGACGCCCTCGCAGGCGCCGCCGCAGTCCAGCCCGAGCACAAGGCCCGGATGCCGTTTCGTGCCGCGATGGATGTGGGAATAAACACAGAGGGCACGGTGGGCGCCGCTCAGGACGGCATGCTCCGCCTCGTCGTGCACGAAACCCGGCCGCCACATCAGGGAGCCGTAACCAAAAACCCACAAACCGTCCCTGGAACTCACGCGCTCTGCTTCTTCTTCTTTGGCGTCGGGCCGTGCTCGCGGCCGAAATCGGGCGCGGCCGTTTCCTGGCCCGCCTCGATGATGCCGCGGCGGATGGCGCGGGTGCGGGTGAACAGCTCGAACAGCGCCTCGCCGTCGCCCCAGCGAATGGCGCGCTGCAGGGCGGTCAGATCCTCCGTGAACCGGCCGAGCATCTCCAGCACCGCTTCCTTGTTGTTGAGGAAGACGTCGCGCCACATCGTCGGATCGGAAGCGGCGATACGCGTGAAATCGCGGAAGCCGCCTGCGGAGAATTTGACTACCTCTTTCTGTGTCACCGTCTCCAGGTCCGAGGCGGTGCCGACGATGTTGTAGGCGATCAGATGCGGGACATGGGAGGTGATCGCCAGCACCAGATCATGGTGTTCCGGCGTCATGATTTCGACCGCCGAGCCGCAGCCCTCCCAGAAGCGCCTGAGCCGCGCCACCGCGTCTTCATCGCTGCCGGGCAGCGGCGTCAGGATGCACCAGCGGCCGTCGAACAGCTCGGCAAACCCCGATTCCGGGCCCGAATGCTCGGTGCCGGCGATGGGGTGCCCGGGGATGAAATGGACGCTTTCGGGCACATGCGGGGCGATGTCGCGCACGACGGCGGCTTTCACCGAGCCGACATCTGTCAAAACCGCGCCGGGTTTCAGGACCGGTGCGATGGCCTCGGCCAGTTTGCCGTAGGTGCCGACCGGCGTACAGAGGATGACGAGATCGGCATCCGCCGCCGCCTCCGCCGCATCGGCAAAGACGGCGTCGCACAGCTTGAGACGCTCTGCGGTCTTCCGCGTCGCCTCGGATCTGGCCGCGCCGGTGACACGCTTCGCCAACCGCCCGCGCCGGATGGCGTGGGCGAGCGAAGAGCCGATCAGGCCGAGCCCGATCAGCGCGACATGCTCGAAATCGGACTTCATTCGTCCTACCGCTTCGCTGTTTGAGGACGGTTTTTGTAGTCCTACCGCTTCGCTGCTTGAGGACGCCATCAGGCGCCCCCCTTCACGAATTTGGCCAGCGCTTCGACGACTGCGCGGTTTTCGTGCTCCAGCCCGACGGTGAGCCGCAGCGCGTCCGGCAGGTTGTAAGCGTCCATGCGTCTCAGAATGATACGCCGACCCTGCAGAAATTCATCGGCGTCCTTCGCCGTCCCGCCCGCCTCGGCGCCGAAATGGACAAGTATGAAATTGGCGACGCTGTCCGTCACCGGCAGGCCGAGCGCACGGATTTCGCGGGCAAGCCATTCGCGCCATTCCTCGTTATGGGCGCGCGCTCGCTCGATGTGGGCGTGATCGCCGAGCGCCGCCACCGCCGCGGCCATGCTGGGCCCGGGCACGTTGAACGGCCCGCGGACGCGGTTGAGCACTGCCGCGATGCCGGCCGGGCAATAGGCCCACCCCATGCGGGCATTGGCCAGCCCGTAAATCTTGGAGAAGGTGCGCGTCATTACCGTATTCGGGGTGGTCGAGACCAGTTCGATCCCGGATTCGTAGTCGTTGCGGCTGACATATTCGCTGTAGGCCGCATCCAGAACCAGCACCACTTCGCTGGGCAGACCGCGGCGCAGGCGGCGGACCTCGTCGAAGGGGATATATGTGCCCGTGGGATTGTTCGGATTGGCGATGAACACCATGCGCGTTCGCGGCGTCACCGCTGTGAGGATGGCGTCCACGTCGGTGCGCAGGTCCTTCTCCGGCACTTCGACGGGCGCTGCTCCGGCCGCGAGCGTCACGATCTTGTAGACCAGGAACCCGTGAAGGGTGAAAATCGCCTCGTCGCCCGGCCCCAGATAGGCCTGAGCCAGGATGTGGAACAGTTCGTCCGAGCCGCAGCCGCATACGATATGTTCCGGATTGAGACCATAGGACGCACCCAGCGCGCCGCGCAGCTCCGCGGCCGATCCGTCGGGATAGCGGTCGAGATGAGCGGCGGCAGCGCGGAAAGCCTCGATGGCTGCGGCGCTTGGGCCTAGCGGCGTCTCGTTCGAGGACAGCTTGATGACCGGCGCATCGCCAGCCAGCTTGCTGCGCCCCGGAACATAAGGCGCGATCTCGAACACGCCGGGCCTTGCCATCGGCGCACGCGGCGGCGATATGTTCTGCGGCTCCTGATCCCCGTCCAGGAAACGATTCGCTTGGCCCGTCGCGGACACCTGTCTCTCCTAACGCTCCTCACAGAGGCCTGGCCTGGCGGGCGCTTTCAACCGTGCCGCCCATGTACACAATGCAGCCGAAATACATAGGGTTGCGCGAGTGCGAATGCAAAGAAAAGATTGACTTTGGCTTTCGACACCTTAGCTAACGCGAAACACACTGCCAATGCCGCGAGGGGCTGACAACCGATGGCGGAAGCGCCGCAGAAGCATTGCAGGACCGTAGATTTCCCGGCGGACGAACCGCTGCCGCTCGACAATGGCGGCCATCTCGCGCCCTTTTCGATCGCATATCGCACCTACGGCGAGCTGAACGCCGACCGGTCCAACGCGATTCTGGTCTGTCATGCGCTCACTGGCAACCAGTATGTGGCCGAGCGGCATCCGTCCAGCGGCAAGCCCGGCTGGTGGGAGACCGTCGTCGGCCCGGGCAAGCCCGTGGACACGGACCGCTACTTCGTCATCTGCTCGAACATCCTCGGCGGCTGCATGGGCTCGACGGGCCCCGCCTCCCTCAACCCCGCGACCGGGCGCCCTTACGGGCTCGACTTCCCCGTCATCACGATCCGCGACATGGTCCGCGCCCAGGCCCGGCTGATCGAGCGGCTGGGCGTCACCGATCTGTTCTGCGTCATAGGCGGGTCGATGGGCGGCATGCAGGTGCTGGAATGGGCCGTCAATTACGGGGATAAGGTTTTTTCCGCCATTCCCATCGCCACGGCGCCACGGCATTCCTCGCAGAACATCGCCTTTCACGAGGTCGGGCGCCAGGCGGTGATGGCCGATCCGGACTGGCGGCAGGGGCGCTATCTCGATCACGGCGTTGCGCCGCGCAAAGGTCTGGCGGTGGCGCGGATGGCTGCGCATATCACCTACTTGTCGTCCGCGGCGCTGCATGAGAAATTCGGCCGCAAGCTGCAGGATCGCGACGCGATCACCTTCGGTTTCGACGCCGATTTCCAGGTGGAGAGTTATCTTCGTCACCAGGGTTCGACTTTCGTGGACCGCTTCGACGCCAATTCCTATCTCTACATCACGCGGGCCATGGATTATTTCGACATCGCGGCGGACCACGGCGGCATCCTGGCGAATGCGTTTCGCGGTACGAAGACGCGCTTCTGCGTGGTGTCCTTCACGTCGGATTGGCTTTATCCGACACGCGATTCACGTGAGATCGTGCAGGCGCTGAACGCGGTTGCGGCCAATGTCAGTTTCGTGGAGATCGCCTCGGACAAGGGGCACGATGCATTTCTTCTGCACGAGCCGGAGCTGTTCGACACTATTTCCGGCTTCCTGAATGCGGCGGCGGCGCGGCGCGGACTGCCAGCGTCCTGCAGACTGACGGCGGAGCACGCTTGAATCATGATCAGCAGCGGCAAGATTCGCCCCTTCGTTATGGCCGGTTCTGCGCTGCGTTATGGCGGAAGGTGGGAGGCGGCGGCGTTTCAACCTGACATAGGGGGAGGCAGACGCTAACCGTGGATATGCGCCCAGCCAAGACCCGCAAGCCTGCCCGCGTCGATCACCTCCTCATCGCCGAGATGGTGGCGCCGGGCGCGCGCGTTCTCGACATCGGCTGCGGCGACGGCGCACTGCTTGCGCTCCTGGAGGCGGAGCGCGACGTGGACGGGCGGGGCATCGAGCTTTCGCAGTCCAAGGTCAATCTCTGCGTGGCGCGGGGGCTGCCGGTCATCCAGGGGGACGCGGACCACGATCTGGTGAACTTCCCCGCCGCCAGCTTCGACTACGCCGTTCTGAGCTGGACGCTGCAGGCGACGCGCCACCCCCGCCACGTCCTGGAACAGCTTCTGCGCATCGGGCGGCACGCCATCGTCTCGTTCCCGAATTTCGGCCACTGGCGCATCCGGCTCGGTCTCCTGTTCAACGGCACGACGCCGGTAACGCCGAATCTGCCCGAACCGTGGTATGAGTCGCCGAACATCCACCCGTGCACGATCAAGGACTTCCGGGAACTGTGCGAGGATGTGGATGCCCGGATCGAGCGCGCCGTCGCGCTCAACGCCTACGGAAAGCGCATCTGCATCAGGCTGCCACTTTCATGGCACAACCTCAT
>JBNKDX010000125.1:0-6706 GCA_050288485.1 Rhodomicrobiaceae bacterium
GTCCATCGCCTCCATCCCGCCCGAGACGCCGCCAGCACAGACCGCGGCGAGCGTCACCCTCGCAGCAATTGTCGGCATGGCGGCAGCCGATGCTCAGGCGGCGGTCGAGGAGTTGCACGGCGCCAAAGCGCCGCTGTCCCACGGCCACGCCACCGCCGATGTGACGGGTCTCGATGCCGCCCTCGCGGGCAAGTCCGACACCGGGCACGGGCACGCCATCGCCGACACCACCGGCTTGCAGGCAGCCCTTGACGGCAAGCAGGCAGCGTCCGCCAACCTCGACACATGGTCGGCGACGGGCCGGGCGACGGCCGCCGAATACCGCACCGGGACGGCCACGGACAAAGCGCTCACGGTCGCCAATGTGTGGGCGGCATGGGCCGAGGTGACGCTCGCCTATGCTACGACAGTCACGCCGGATTTCTCGGCGGGCTTCGACTTCGTCCTCACGCTCACCGGCGACGCCACGCTGGCGAACCCGACGAACCCGAAAGTGGGCCAGCGCGGCCGCATCCGCATCGTCCAGGACGCGACCGGCGGGCGCACACTGGCATTCGGGACAAACTGGAAATTCGCAGGCGGAACGGCGCCCAGCCTCTCGACAGCAGCTAGCACTGAAGATTTCCTCGATTACGAGGTGGTGAGCGCAACCCGCATCCGGGCGGCGCTTACGAAGGGCGTTCCGACATGATGCCGGGCACGATGAACCCGTTCATGGCAATGGCCGCAAAGCCAGCCTCTTTCGTCTTCAACGGCTCCGACGAGTATCTTGATAAGACCGTAGTGTCATCAAGCCCGAACAGGAAGCTATTTACAGTATCCTTTTGGCTGAACTACGCTTCAAAGCCCGGATATTTGGCGGAGGACAGCATTCTTGTCTGGCGCACCGATGCCGACAACTTCTCGGAAATATATTACCAGGGGTCGCCCATCTCTGCGGTGGCCTTCGCTGCCAAAGTCGGCGGGAGCAAAACATGCGCTGAAGCACCCGCAATTGATGGCGTTTCGACCGGCGAGTGGGTGCATTACGTGATCAGAGTGGATACGACCGCCGCCACCGGAGCTGACCGTGCGCGCATCTATCGGAACGGAAGTGAGCGTTCCCCCATTACTGAGGAGACGATCCCCGCCCAGAATGCCGATCTGCCTATCTTCGTGAATGGCAGCGCCATGACTATCGGGATGCGGCCGGGGGGTAGCCGCTACTACGATGGGAAGCTGGCGTTCATTGACGTGGTCGAAGGCGCGTCGCTCCCGCCGACCGATTTCGCTTTCGACAACGACGGGGTGTGGACGAGGAAACCATACGCGGGGAGCTACGGCGCCCACGGGTTTGCTCTTCACGGCTCGGAGGGCTTTGCCGACTTCACGCCTTACAACATGGACGCCGGCAATCTCGATCCAAACGACCTGCCGCCGCACACGAACTGAAGGCGCGCACTGATCGCGCAACCAACCACCACAGTCAGCACACCAACCGGCTCGTCTCGCACGGGCCTTTTCTTTGCCGTCCGCCCTGATCCAAGGAGCACCCCATGACCGACGAATATTTGCACGGTATCAAGATCATCCGCGAGGACGCCGAACCGCGTCCCGTGGATGCCGCCAAGATGACCACCATCGGCATCGTCGGCACCGGTGGCGCCGGCGTTGACGCCACCGCCTGGCCGCTTGATAAGGCCGTTCACATCTATTCCGACGACACGACCGCGATTGCCAAGCTCGGCGCCGGCGGCACACTCCGCGAGGCCTTCGACGCCATCGCCGATCAGGGCATTGTCGCCTCGGTCATCGCGGTGCGCGTCGCCGAGGGAGCGGACGAGCCGGCGACCATCGCCAATCTCGTCGGCTCCTATGCCGGCAAGACCGGCGTCCATGCGCTGCGCTATGCTGGCGCCGAGTTGGGCGTCGAGCCGAATATCCTCGTGGCCACCGGCTTCACGCACCAGCGCGTCACCGATGGCGTGGTCTCGATCGCCGTCACGGCCGGGGGCGCCGATTACACCGAGGCGAACACCACGGTCACCATCGCCGATGCCGGAGGTGGATCGGGCGCGAGCGCGGTCCCGGTCATCACCGCCGGCGTCATCACCGGCATCACCGTGACCAACCCCGGCATCGGCTACGCGGGCGCCACCACCACCGTCACCATCACCGGCGACGGCACGGGCGCGACGGCAGACGCCACCATCGGCGACGCCGCCAATCCAGTGGTGGCGGAGTTGCTCCCCATCGCCGACAAGCTGATGGCCGTGGTGGTGGCGGACGGTCCGAACACCTCCAAAGAGGCGGCGCTGCAGTATCGCCAGGACTGGAATTCCGACCGCCTGATCATCGTCGATCCGTCCGTGCTCGTCTATCTCGAAGGGGCGACGGCGCCCTCCGAGCAGCACGCCTCGGCGCGCGTCGCCGCGCTCGGCGTCAAGCGCGACAAGGACAAGGGCGGGCCGTTCTGGTCGTGGTCGAACCAGCAGGTCGGCGGCGCGGTCGGCGTGGCGCGGCCGATCACCTATTACATCAACGATCCGGACAGCGAGGCGAACTATCTGAATTCTCACCAGATCGCGACGATCTACCGTGAGGTTGGCGACCCGTCCGGCGGCCAGGGCGGCATCCTGTTCTGGGGCAATGAGAGCGCGACCAGCGACCCGCTGTGGCGGTTCTACAATGTCCGCCGCGGCCGCGACTTCATTCACAAGTCGATCCTGCGCACCTTCAAGACCTTCCTCGGCCGGTACAATCTCGACCGCCACACCATCCTGGCGATTGTCGAGACCATCGACGGTTTCATTCGTGACCTGAAAGCCTCCGGCAAGATCATCGACGGCCGCGCCTATATGGACGCGAGCGTCAACAGTGCGGAACAACTCCGCCTCGGCAAGCTGCGCGTCGAGTTCGCGGTCGAGGAACCTGCGCCGCTGCAGACGCTGATCTTCGGCTCACGGCGCTATCAGGTCGCCTATGACCTCCTGATCCAGGACGTCATCCGCGAGATCGAGCAGAACCAGCTCGCAGCATAATTGGAGGACTGATCAATGCTCAACATTTTGCGGGGTGTGAACCTCTATGTCGGCGATGAGGGGCCGGAAACCTCACCCAAGCATCTGCTCATCGAGGAGCTCAAACTGCCCTCGATCGAGGAACAGACCGAGTCCTTCCGGCCCGGCGGCGTCGACCTGGAATATGACGTGCCCGTCGGGCTCAACAAGCTGGAGGCGAGCTTCAAGTTCAAGGGCATCGATCCGCACACCATGGGCTATTTCGGCATCGGCTATGGTGAGCGCCGGCGCTTCACGGCTTACGGCGCGCTGTTCAACGAGACGGACGGCGCCTGGAAGGACGCCGTGGCCGTCATGGAGGGCCGCCTCGGCCAGGTCGAGGGCGATGCCTGGAAGAAGGGCGACCTCGCCGGGCAGGATTACAAGATTTCCTCGATCTGGTTTTACCGCCTGTCGATTGGCGGTGAGGAAATCTACCAGATCGGAGTCAACCCGCCGGTGCGCGTCATCCGCGGCGTCGATCATTATTCGCGCGTGCGCGACATGCTGCGCATCCGCGGCTGAGCCTCAACCCCAAGGAGCCCCCATGTACAATCCGAACGCTTCCGCCATGCCCGGTCGGCAGGATGAGCCGCCTTTCGCACCCGTTTCCCAGCAGGACGGCGGCACCATGCATGTCATACTGGATAACAAGCCCTCGGTCTTGCCTGGCCTGCCCGGCGGCCCGTCCGCCGATGCCCGCCCGTCTGAGCCTGAAGAAGACAGCGCGGGGCAAGTGCGGCTGTCCCGCCCCGTCGCGCTCCAGGACGGCCGCACCATCACCGAAATCCGCTTCCGCGAGCCGACGATGCGCGATGCGCTCGACTGCGGCGAGATCATGAAGCCGGTGACGCGCGATTTCCAAGCCGGCGGAATGCCGAGCACCATGCAGGTTGAGCGCGACCCGCGGGCCATCGAGAAGTGGTTCTGCCGTCTCACCGGCCTGCCGTCGAGCCTGTTCACGAAGATTTCCGCGCGCGACGGCCGGGTGATTATTGCCACCATCATCGAGGTGGCGGGCGATCTCAACGTGGGAAACTTGAACGCCTCGCGGCCAACCTTTGGTTCGGCTGCGGGGTGAGCCCGGACGTCATCGAGCGCATGCCGCTGCGGCGCTTGCGCTACTGGCACGATTTCGCGCAGCGCTACGCTCCGAAACAGGAATAGTCCATGTCTCAACTCGAAGCCCGGCTCGTTCTGCGCGCCGTCGATCAGGCCTCCGGTGTTATCCGGCGCGTCGGTGGGGCACTGCGGGCCATCAACGGCCGCTCGGCGGCGATGGCGGCGGCATCGATGCAGCGCATGAATGCCGCCATGCACGGTCCCGGCAGCTACGCCGCGGCCATGGCCGGCGGCCTCCTGCTTTCCCGGCAGTACACCTTCGAGAAATCGCTCAACAGAACCCAGGCGATCCTCAATCAGACCTCGCGCGAGGGTTTCGCGCCCTTGCGCAACGAAATCGTGCGCGTGGCCGGGGCCTATCCGGCGATGCGCGACGCGATCGCCAAGGGGGCCTCGGAACTGGCCATGGCCGGCATGGCGCAGGAGACCGTCCAGGCCGTGCTGGAAAAGACCGTCCAGGGAGCGATGGCTTCGGGCGAGAGCATCGCCACGGTCGGCGCGGGCGTGACCGATGTCATCATGGGTATGGCGATGCCGTTCAAGACCGCGGCCGAGCAGGCGAAAAGCTTTGCCGCCGTCAACGATAAGCTTGCGGCTGCCGCGACCTCCTACAACCAGACTTACACGCAATTCCTTTCCGGCCTCGGCAAGACGGCGCCCGTTGCCCGCGTTGCCGGCGTGTCGCTGCAAGACCTCGCGGCCATGCTCGGCGTGCTCGCCAATGCCAAATTCAAGGGCGAGGAAGGCGGCACAGGACTGCGCACGCTGATGCTGCGCCTCGGTTCGCCGACCAAGAAGGCGCGGGCAGAGTTGCGCGCCTTCGGCATCGATCTGACAAAATTCCAGAAAGCAGCATCGTTCCGCAACGCCGGCGGTAAGACGCTCACGGAGCGTCTGCAGGAGGAACTCGGCCTCGATGCCGGCCATCTCACCGGCATCTTCGACACCATCTTGAAAAACAAGGCGTTGACGGGCAATGCCAACAATCTTGGCGATGCCTTGAACCAGGCCATTGTCGAGGGGATGGGCGTTTCCTCCGGCGACGCCGAGTCGCGCGCTAAGATTCGCGATGTGGTGGCGCGCTATGTGCGCTCCAGCTTTTCGACGCTGGATGTCGTCGGCCTCCTGCGCGAAATTGCGGAGAAGAATGGCGACAAGAGCCTGACCTTCCTCAACGAAGTGGGCGGCAAATATCACGCCGCCAAACTCGCCGCGCTCGTCTCCGCCATCCGCGGCGGCTATTTCGACGGCTGGGCCAAGATCATGGCCGAGCGGACCGTCGGCGCCACGCAGCGCTTCGCCGACATCTCGATGCAGGGCATCGTCGGCGCCTGGGCAAGGTTCACCAGCGCCGTGGACGTCATGATGGAGAAGATGCTCGTCGATACCGGCATCATGGGGGAACTGACGGCGCTTGTGAACAAGGTGCGGGATTTCGCCATCACTATGCAGAAGGTGAACCCGAAACTGCTGAGAATCGGCACCTATGCCGTTCTGGCCATGGCCGTGCTCGCACCCCTCGGCCTGGTGTTCGCAGGGCTGGCTTCCGCCTTCAGCCTTGTTACGGGCGCCATCTTGCTGTTGCTCAGCCCTTGGGTGGTCCTGATCGGGCTGATCGCGGCCGGCGCCTACATGATCTACAACGCCTGGGACAACATCAAGCAAGCGTTCGCGAACGGTGTCGAGGCGGTCTGCAATCTGGTGAGCCGACTGGGAGCGGCGGTGTACGACGGCCTGATGGCAGGTTGGGACGCGCTCGTCTCAGCCCTGCAGGGCGCCTGGAACCGTATCGTCGGCGTGTTCGAGGGGGCGGCGTCGCGCATCATGGGCATCATCAACACCATCCGCAACGGTATGGCAGCCATCGGCAATTTCGCCATGAACAACAAGCTCACCCGCGGTCTCGGCATCGCGCCGGAAGCGCCGAAGGTGGACGGCGCGCGGGCCTCGGGCGGCGATGTGACGGCCGGGCATACCTACCGCATCAATGAGCGCGGCCGGGAGTTCTTCACGCCGTCGCGCTCGGGACGGATCATCCCCAACCACCGCCTCGGCGGCGTTAGCGTGACGGCACCGATCACCGTGAACATCACCGCCGCCGGCGCCAACGCCGCCGACATCATCCGCCAAGCCAGGACGCGGCTGCGCGAGGAGCTACAGGCGGCCCTGCGCGGCGCCATCGCCGATACAGGGCTCGCCTGATGGCGCTCCTGCAGCTCGGCCCGCACCAATTCGAGGTGCTGCCGTTGACCTACCAGCGCCTGCAGCAGCAAGCCGATTTCCGCTGGCCCGCGCTGGAACGCCTCGGGCGCGAACCGGCGCTGCAGTACCTCGGGCCGGGCGAAAAGCGCGTCACGATTTCCGGGCTGCTGTTCCCTGAAGCTATCGGCGGCTGGGAGAGGTATCGCGCGTTCGAGCGCACGGCGGGGGCTGGCACGCCGATGATGATGGTGCTGGGCACGGGGCACGTGTTCGGGCGGATGGTCATCACCTCAATCGGCGAGGTGCATGGCCACATCGGTTTCGCCGGCCTGCCACGGAAACTG
>JBNKDX010000126.1:0-6705 GCA_050288485.1 Rhodomicrobiaceae bacterium
GCTCAGCGCGGGCACCGCGAAATCGGGCGTGCCCATGAATACGATACGCAGACGAGACATGCCGCCTTAACCTCCCGCCGACGATGAACCGCTCTGACGATCATAATAAGCCCCGCCTCTGGATAGCGGGGAACGCGGCAGGATGACAAGCGCCGTCTGCAGTTTGGCCCGGATACGGGGGACGGCTAAAGCGCCGCCTCGCGCCGCCCCTTGCGGAATTTGCGGACCAGGCGGTCCCGCTTCAGCCGTGACAGATAGTCGATGAAGAGAACGCCGTTCAGATGGTCGATCTCATGCTGCACCACCGTGGCGGCATGCTCCTCGAAAAGCCGCTCCTGCACGGCGCCCTCGCGGTCGATATAGCGCACGCGCACCGATGAGGGCCGCTCAACCTCCGCGTACATCTCCGGGATCGACAGGCATCCTTCTTCGTAAACGCGCGGCGTTTCGCCCACGCTCAGGATTTCGGGATTGATGAGCATGTAGGGTTCCGAGGGACCGTCGGCCTTCCTGAAACCGGGGTCCATCACCAGGACGCGGCGCAGAACGCCGACCTGGGGGGCCGCAAGCCCGACGCCCGGCGCGTCGTACATGGTTTCCATCATGTTATCGAGGAAACGGCGCATCTCGTCGTCCACGCGGTCCACGGGCGCGCAGGGCTCGCGCAGGATGGGATCGGGAAAAATGACAATGGGAAGCTTGGCCATAGTGTTCAGATAAGCGGAATGCCGGACTTGGTCAACAAGGCGGCCGACGGTTTATTGCCTCTGGTTGTTCTCTTTCCGTTCGCAAGGGAATCGGTTTATCGTCCGGCGGAGCGCGCCGCCCGGCCTGATATGGGGGTGCTCGCGGCGGCGATCCAACCACGCCGCGCGTAAACGGGGAGTTTGGTATGGAAAACGTTACGGCGCTGCGTGCGGCGTTCGCCGCGCTTGATCCGCTCATGCTGGTTGTGGCGGCGACGGGCATCCTCATTCTGGTGAGCCTCGTGGTGCTCATCGTCCTGATTTGGCGCAACGGCGAGGACCGCCAGCGCGAGGCCGCCGAGCGCCAGACCCAGGCGCACAGCTTCGAGACCGAGATTGCCGAACTTAAGGGCCGGCTCCTGGCGATGGCCGAGACCTCGTCCACGCGGCAGGCGGAACTTACGAGCGCCATTCACGAGCGTCTCGACCGCGTCAGCCATAATCTCGGCGTCAACCTGGAGGAAACCACGCGCCGCACCTCGGAAAACCTCGCCCGGCTCAACGAGCGGCTGGCGGTCATCGACACGGCGCAGCGCAACATTACGGAGCTGTCCACGCGCGTCGTCTCGCTGCAGGACGTGCTCGCCAACAAGCAGCAGCGCGGCGCCTTCGGGCAGTTGCGCATGGAAGCCATCATCCAGGACGGCCTGCCGCGAGACGCCTACGACTTCCAGGCGACGCTTTCCAATGGCAAACGGCCGGATTGCATCATCCGCATGCCCGGCGCGCAGGGCTGTGTAGTGATCGACGCGAAATTCCCGCTGGAGGGCTTCGAAGCCTTACGCACCGCGCATGAGGAGGGCGCACGCAAGGAGGCGAGGAAGCTCATCCAGACCCATGTCGGCAAGCATATCGACGACATCGCCACGAAATACGCCATCCCCGGCGAGACACAGGACACGATGCTGATGTTCGTGCCGTCGGAGTCGATATACGCCGAGTTGCACGAGACCTTTCCGGATATCCTGCAGAAGGCGCATCGCGCCCGCGTGGTGATCGTATCGCCCAATATGCTGATGCTGGCGGTGCAGACCATGCAGGCGATCATGAAGGACGTGCGGATGCGCGAACAGGCGGGGATCATTCAGCGGGAGGTCGGCGTCCTCATGGTGGACGTGAACCGGCTGAAGGAGCGCGTGCTTGATTTTCAGCGCCATTTCGGCCTTCTGGGCGGCGATGTCGAGAAGATCGTCATCTCCACGGAAAAGATCGCCAGCCGCGGCCGCAAGATCGAGAACCTGGAGTTCGAGGGCGGACAGCCGGAGGGCGCGGTGATCGCCAATGGCGGCGGCGAGGCGCTGCCCGCCTGAGCAGAGTTCGCAGAAGCGGCTTTCCCGGTTTTACGGAAACAATAACTCTTCCGAATTTCAAGTGGGTGGCGCTCAGCTACGTGAGCCCCACCTCGCTCAAGGCTGCCACCGTGCTCAGCCGCTATCAAGGCCGAGCCCCTTCGGGGCGCTTGCGCGGCCTTGACAGCGGCTTCCGCGCGGCGGCGTACGGCCTCCGCATGGTCGGGGCGGAGGAATGGTCTCCGGTCGAACAGAGGAATGACACCTTGCTTTGGGTGAACCACAGCGGTTGGATTGCCCACTCGAAATACAGAAGAGTTTTTGTTGCCGTAAAACCGGGGGCGCCGGTACACAAGTCCGGCAAGCGGCTTCCACTGAGAGAGGAGCGCGCCTCCGCCCTTCCGCTGATGATGCGTAGCCTTACGGAATACCGCGAGCGCTTTCTCATACCATATTAACCTTTCCTTTGCGTTTCTCCAGCAGGTTAAAGGAGGCTTAACATCCGGCTGAATTTGAGGGAGGCCTCCATGGGGCTCATCCAGGCCATTGCATCGGCGCCGGGACTGCGGTCCTTTGCTGCGGCGGCTCTTTCCGCCCCGCGCGGCTACCACGGGGCGGTCGAACCCGATTTCGCCCTGCCGTGGGACGGGACGGTCGAAAGCGACGTGGAGGCGGATATCGCCGCCATCTATCTCGTGTGCATGCAAGGCGGCGTGTCGCCCGAAGGGGAGCCGGTTTTCAGCCGGGCTTTCGCGTCCGACGACGAAGGCCTCGCGCTCAGCGAGGACGGCTACCTCATCAACAGCGATGGACATTTCCTGCTCGGCATCCCGCTGGACGAGGATGGCCTGCCGCTATCGCCCGAACCGGAAGTGGTGCGCGTCGATGCAACCGGCGTCGAACCCGCCGCGACGAGCCGCATTCGCTACCGCGCCAATCTGGCGTCCTTCCCGATGACCGCGAACGCCGATTTCGAGATCCCCGGCAGCGAACTCCTCGATAAGACGTTGTTCGCCCGCGATCCCACCGCGCAGGGCTCCGGCGTCGTCCTCGGCGACGACCGCATGAAATTCATCGACCGCTCGCTGTCCGGCGGCTCGGTCGAGGTGTTTTCCGCGGACGGAGACGCGGCGCCCGTCGCCCTGCGCTGGGCCAAGATCGGTTCGCTGCGCACTGCGGGCCGCGATATGTGGAACCTGTTCTACCGCCTGCGCCGTAACGCCAGAGCGGGTGAGGTGGCGTGGAAAAACACCGGCCAGAACTTCATTTTCGCCGCCGACGGACGCATTGAGGATGGCGGGCAGTATGTGCCGATTTTGGACATGATCGTCGATGGCGCGCGGCTCGGGAACGTCACCCTCGCCTTCGGCCCGGGCGGGATCACCCAATTCGCGGACCGTTCCGGTCTCGTGAAGGTGCTGGAGGCGCGCGCGGATGGGCGGCGCGGCGGGCTTTTCACGGGTATTTCCATGTCCTCGCGCGGGCGCCTGTTCGCGCATTACGAGGGCAGCCCGATGCGTCCCGTCGCCGATATCCGCTTCACGGGTGACGAACCCTGGTTCGAAACCGGAGCCAGCCACGGTGTGGAAGCGGCGATCCGGGCCGCTTAACAATCCGGTAGACCGTCCATGGTAGAAATAGCCCGTTGGGAAGACTTCAGAGGGACGAGCAGCTCCGCCCGGTGTTCCGTCTTCCGGATTGCCCTTTCCTTCGCCGCTTGTTCGCCAAGGCAATTCGAAAGACAAAGGGGCGCCAGCAGACACAAAAGCTCAAATGTGGCTTGTGTCTCGCAATTGCCGTTATCAGGATCGCGGCGAAGGTGAAGGCAACTGCGAGACGCCACACTAGCGATCGTTGAGCTTGACTTGGCGGCTTTTCGAGTTAAATACGAGCCGCAAATGCGCTGTCCCTATGGGGTCGTTTTTTAAACGAATGCGACGGTGCGGCGAGTGGCTGAGACCCGGGCAAAGATCGACAAGGGGAGTACCATGGGCGGCTCTGCTCTGCCGGACGATTATCGGCCGTCGGAAGACGAACCGTTCATGAACGAGCGCCAGCGGCAGTATTTCCGCAAGCGCCTCCTCGATTGGAAGAACGAAATTCTGCGGTCCAGCCGCGAAACGCTGGATAATCTGCAGGAATCCTCGCAGCATCCGGACCTCACCGACCGCGCCTCCTCCGAAACGGAACGCGCCCTGGAATTGCGCGCCCGCGACCGCCAGCGCAAGCTCATCGCCAAGATCGACGCCGCGCTAGAGCGGATCGAGAACGGGACTTACGGCTATTGCGAGGAAACCGGCGAGCCGATCAGCCTGAAACGGCTGGATGCCCGGCCGATCGCCACGCTGAGCATTGAGGCGCAGGAACGCCACGAGCGCCGCGAACGCATCTACCGCGACGAATAGAACAGGTCGCCGGGATCTCGCGCCCCCGGCGGATGCGAGGGCCGGACCCGCCGCCCGGCGGCCCCGCCCCAAGCCGCTTACGCCGCCTGCAGCACCGCCGCGACATAAACTCCGTAGACCGTTAGAAGGATGAGACCGCGGCGCCAGTCGAGCGTCCCGGACTTGCCGGGAATGGTCAGCCCCACGGCCACCGCGCCAAGGAGCAGGGCGGGTACGACGGTGGCGATATCGACGTGGATGGGCGTGATGACGGCCACGGTGCCGACGATAAGCCCGCCGTTGAAGATGTTGCTGCCGAGGATGGTCCCCAGCCCCACTTCGTCATGGCCCTTGATGCGGGCGATGATCGTCGTGGCCAGCTCGGGCACCGATGTGCCGATGGCGACGATGGTTGCGCCGATGATGAACGGCTCGACGCCATAGCTCTCGGCGATGCCGCTGGCGCCGCTGACGATGAGTTTGCCCGCCGTGATCAGCAGCACCATTCCTGCCAGGCTTTCCGCGACCGCGCGCCCGAATTTCGGCTCGCCGATCACCTCCGCCACCGCGCTGCGCTGGCGGCGCATTTCCCGGATCATCAGGAACAGCCAGACGCCGAAGAACACCAGCAGCACGGCTCCATCCAACCGCGACAATACGCCGTCGAACAGAAGCGCCCCCGTGACCAGCGGCAAAGCCAGCGCGACCGGCAGATCGCGGCGGATGCTGTCGCGCGACGGCCTAAATGCGCCCCAGAACAGCACTAGCCCGAGGATAAGCGCGACGTTGATCACGTTACTGCCGAGCGCATCTCCCAGACCAAGGCCCGGTTTTCCGGCCAGCGCGCCGGTAACGGAAACCGCAAATTCCGGGCTTGAGGTGGCAAAGGCGGCGATGGTTGCAGCAATGACGCCGGGTGCAACACGGACTGCACGGCCGATGCCGACTGTTCCGCGCACGAACAGCTCACCGCCGCCGCCCGCCAGCGCCGCGCCCACCAGCAGAAACAAGTAATCCCACATCACGATTTCCCCCTGAATACGCCGCTGCCACGGCGCGAGTCCGCTTCCCCGTGTCCTGGCGTTGATACAGGACTGTTACACGTAAGTTCTCGACAACGCCACAGATGGACGCCACTATGCCCATCGCTTGCCGCCCCCGCGCAACGGGCACTGGCGCCGGAAAGGGCTGGCATGACGCGTATCGTCTTTGGGCGACGGGACGCCGCGGAAGGGTCCGGCGCGCAGGCGGGTGATTGCAGGAGAGGGAAGTGACGGGGGCGAATGTGAAAGCCGTTCATGTGGCGCGCGCCGCGCGGGCGGCCCGCTATGCGCTTGTTATCGGGCTGGCCGGCGCGGTCCCAGGCGGCTGCATGCTCAATCCGGAAGTGCCATCGCCGATGCTCGATGTGCCAGCCAGTTTCTCAACGAGCGCCCTGCCGAGAGGCGATCAGGGCCGATACGTCATGGCTTTCGAGATGTTCCGCTCGAAACCGCTGGTCGCGCTCGTCACCCGTGCGCGCGGTTCGAACATGGACATCGCCGCCGCCGTGGCGCGCATCGAGCAGGCCGAGGCGCAGGTGCGCATCGCCACGCAGCCGCTCATCCCGCTCCTCGATTTCGGCGGCGACGCGCGGCAGAGCTATGGCGGCCAGGGGGCCGGGCGCGGCATGTCGCGCCACGTCTCGGCGTCGCTGTCTTCCAGCTACGAGATCGATTTCTGGGGCAAGAACCGCGCGGGGCGCGCCGCCGCCGCCCGCGCCGCGCTCAACACCGCCAAAGCGCAGCGCGACACCGCGCGCACGGCGCTGAAGGATGCCGACATCCTGGCACCGGCGGATGGCGTCATTCTGACGCGCGCCGTGGAGCCCGGCGCCATCGTCGCCGCGGGCGCCACCGTCTACACTCTGTCGCTGCGCGCGCCGGTATGGGTGCGGGCCTATGTCGGCGAGCCGGATCTCGGACGCATCCATCCCGGCATGGCCGTCAAGCTCACCACCGACACGCGCCCCGACGCGCCCTATGAGGGACAGATCGGCTTCATTTCGCCCCAGGCCGAATTCACGCCGAAGACCGTGGAGACGCACAAGGAGCGGGTCACGCTGGTGTACCGCATCAAGATTGACGTCAGCAACCCGAACCACGAACTGAAGCCCGGCATGCCCGCCGATGCCACGCTCGAGCCGGCCGTGGAGAAGAAAGAGTAGGCGGACCGGAAGGAATGGCCGGCGCAATGGCGGCAGAGAAATCCAATGCGATCGAAGTCTCGGGGCTGACGAAGCGCTTC
>JBNKDX010000127.1:0-6702 GCA_050288485.1 Rhodomicrobiaceae bacterium
TACACTGGATGGCTATGAAGGACTGACCATTCATCCGGTTTCCCTCGATACCAGTGTCTGCTCTCGGGAATTAGCGGACGCCGCGCGAGATGTCTGGGATGAAGCGCTGGCGCTGGGTGTACAGAACGGCTACCGGAATGCTCAGGCTACTGTGATCGCTCCGACCGGAACCATTGGTCTGGTGATGGATTGTGATACGACGGGTATCGAACCTGATTTCGCACTCAGCAAGTATAAGAAGCTGGCGGGCGGCGGCTATTTCAGGATCATCAACCGCGCCGTTCCCGAGGCGCTGCGCGCGCTCGGCTATGGCGATGACGCGATTCAGGCCATGGTCAACTACGCGGTCGGCCGCGGTACGCTGGCGGGGGCGCCGCATGTCAATCACGAGACGCTTAAGGCGAAGGGCTTCACGGATGAGGCCATCGCCGCTGTCGAGAAGGGCCTGGACGCCGCCTTCGACATCAAATTCGCCTTCAACAAGTGGACGCTGGGCGAGGCGTTCTGCACCGAAGTGCTGGGCATCGGCGAGGCCGAACTGGATTCGCCGAAATTCGACCTGCTCACGGCGCTCGGCTTCACCAGGGCGCAGGTGGAGGCGGCCAACGAATATTGCTGCGGCGCGATGACGCTGGAGGGCGCTCCCGGCCTCAAGCCGGAGCATCTCGCCGTCTTCGATTGCGCCAACCCCTGCGGGCGCAAGGGCAAGCGCTTCCTGTCGGCGGAAAGCCACATCCGCATGCTAGCGGCGGCGCAGCCCTTCATCTCGGGCGCGATCTCCAAGACGATCAACATGCCCAACAACGCCACCGCCGGGGACTGCAAGCGCGCCTACATGCTGTCCTGGCGGCTGGGGCTGAAGGCCAACGCGCTTTACCGCGACGGCTCGAAGCTGTCGCAGCCGCTGCAGTCGCAGCTGCTCGCCGACGAAGCCGATGAGGAGGATGCGGGCGAGGCGCTGGCCGAGAGGCCTGCGGCCAAGCGCGTCGAAATGGTCGCCGAGCGCATCGTTGAGCGCATCATCGAGCGTGAGCGCACGCGGGCCACGCGTGAAAGGCTGCCCAACCGGCGCAAAGGTTATACACAGAAGGCCAATGTCGGCGGCCACAAGGTGTACCTTCGCACCGGCGAGTACGAGGACGGCCGTCTTGGCGAGTTGTTCGTGGATATGCACAAGGAAGGCGCCGCTTTCCGGTCACTTATGAACAGCTTTGCCATCGCCATCAGCCTCGGCCTGCAATATGGCGTGCCGCTGGAAGAGTTCGTCGATGCGTTCACCTTTACACGGTTCGAACCGGCGGGCCTCGTTCAGGGCAACGATACGATCAAGAATGCAACGTCCATTCTCGATTACATTTTCCGCGAACTGGCGGTGTCGTATCTTGGCCGCAGCGACCTCGCCCATGTCGATCCGGCCGATATCGACAACATGATCGTGGCCGGCACCGAGGCGCATTCCAGGCCGCAGGCGGCGGTCGTCACCGACCGGTATATGAGCCGTGGGCTGACGCGCGGCGCGCTCAACCATAATATCGTCATGGTTTCGGGTAATCCGGTTACGTCGGGTGAGGGCGAAAGCACCGTCGGGCAGCTCAGGCAGGCGATAGCGTCGGCGCTGGGGCATGTCGACGGAAATGCCGCGGTGGCTATGCCGCCTCGCGCTCCCGCGATGGCCACGAGTTATGTGGCGACGGTTGAAAAGTCCGAATCAGCGCTTCGCGCAGCGGCCCGAATCAAGGGTTATGAAGGCGAGGCCTGCGGTGATTGCGGCAATTTCACCCTGGTGCGTAACGGTACGTGTCTCAAGTGCGACACCTGCGGTTCGACCAGCGGATGTTCCTGAGTTCTGCGAGTGGCGGGACAGCAGGACGGCCGATGAGTTTCGTAAAGTTGCGTTCACACGTCTGAATGCCGGCGGGCATGAGGGAGGGCTGTGCGTGTTGCAGTCCTCCGTAATGATCCGGAGTGGCGCGTTTCGGCTCGTTCCTCATTATCACTTAGGGAGCGGCCTAACGGCTGTCAGGGTATGGGCATACTTTTCAGCGGCGATGAAGAGCACCTCGACTCGGTCGTCTACTTCCTGAGCGAGGCATTGCGGGCGGCGATCGAGGCGGGCGACAACCTGCAGCAGACGCCGTGTGAGACGCCGCAACTCGGCGTAGGCATGACCTGCGCCGAGATTGCGGACAGCCTCGCGTCATTCCGTGAGCGCATCAAGGCGTTCTGGAACGAGGAAGTGGTCATGGTCGCAAAGATCATGCGCGCGCGCGAACTGGTGAAGGAGTTGCGCGCGCTTGAGCCCGAGCTTCGCCCGGAGATCGACACCTTCCGGCTCGCGACCGTGAGCGTCCCCGATCTGCAGGCGACGCTGCTTCCTGACGCACAGTACTTCTTCAACGGCGGTACGCAGCCAAAGCGCTTCCTGGAGCAGCGCGGCCATGGCGTGGCCGACGCTTCCGGCCGCAGCGATCCCGTCGCCGGATACAAGATTGCCGGTCACACCGATGTGCGCCTGCTGGTGAACGCCTGCGAGGTGCTGCATTTCGGTCTGGCCGCCCGCTACGGGTTCGATTCGCTGCCTTCGCGCAGCGCTGTCGAAGAGCCGCTGCTGCTGGATCAGGAGGCGGAGGGGCCTCTGCTGCTGACCGATGTCAGCGATATCCTCGGCGAGGCCGGGATGCCGCAATGGGCGTCGGCGGGCGCCCCCGAGCCTGTGCGGGTGAACTGAGGCGCGGTTGCGCGGTTCGTGTTCATGGCGTTCCCTTGCCGCCGATCAGTTCGAGCCGCGCCGCCATATGCACCAGCTCCGCGAAGCTGGCGGCCTGCATGCGCTCCATGACCCATTCCCGGTAGTGCTCGACCGTGCGCGGGCTGATGCCGAGCTGCGCGGCGATTTCCTTGTTCGACAGACCACGGATCGCCAGTTGCATCACTTCCCGTTGGCGGTCCGAAAGCAGATCGTACCGTCTGGCGAGGTCGCTGCGTTCGGCTTCGTCGCGCTGCTTGGCCCTGGCGTTGCTCACGGCGGTTCTGATGCTCGTGAGAAGGCGGCCGTCGTCCGTCGGCTTTTCGAAAAAGTCCGCCGCCCCGGCCTTGACCGCGCTGACGGCCATGTCGATGTCGCCATGGCCGGTGATGATGATCAGCGGCAGCGTGCGGGCGCGCTCTTTCAAAATACTCTGAAGTTCGAGCCCCGACATGCCGGGCATGCGCACGTCCGTGACGGCGCAGTCGAATGCGGAACCGGCGTCGATCGCATCGAGAAACGGTTGCGCGGCGGCAAACGTCGTCACCATGAGCCCGCGGCGGCGGAGAAAGGTCTCCAGCGCATCGAGAACGGCCTCATCATCGTCGATCAGGGCGACGTGAATGTTATCCGTCATCGGCGGCCCTTTCGGCGAAAGGCAGAGTGAAGCTCACGCGCGCTCCCGCGCCGGCCGTATCCAGGCGAAGGGCCCCGCCGTGAGATTCGACGATCGAGCGGCAGAGGAAGAGACCGACGCCAAGCCCTTCGGCTTTGTTCGACTCGAAAAGGACCGGGGCCGCCTCCGTCAGCCCGGCGGCAAAACCCGGGCCGGAGTCCTGCACGGCGATTTCCGCGAAGCCGGGGTTTGCGCTGGATGCTGTCAGCGAGATTGTTCCTTCGCTCATTGCCGCTCCGGTAATCGCTTCGCCCGCGTTTCGCAACAGGTTGATCAGCACCTGGCCGATCTGGACGCTGTCGGCCATGACGGGGGGCAATGTATCATCAATTTCAACGTGGACGGCAATATTGCTGCGCTCCAGGGCGGGACGAACGAGATCGAGCGCTTCCTGAACGATCTGGCCGATGGCGATGGGCGACAGTTCGCTGCGTCCCAGCCGGACGAGCGCCCGAAGCCGCTTGATGACCAGTGCGGCGCGCTCGACCTGGGCCGTCGCCTTTTCCGCCGTGGCGACGATGCTCGTGTCCTTCAGCGTCTCGTCCGCCAGTTGCTCCGTCACCAGACGCGAATAGGTTCCAGCCGCCGACAGGGGCTGGTTGACCTCATGCGCGACCGCGATCGCCAGTTCGCCCATGCTCCCGAGCCGCGAAAGGCGGGCGATCGCGCCCTGGTTTTCGCGAAGCTTCTGCTCGGCGTTCCTCGTTTCGGTGACGAGCGCGCCCGCCACGAGGCCCGTTACGGCGAGAACGGCCATGCGGGCCTGCATCGCGGCGATGTCGGCGACGGACACGTCCGAAAGCCTGAGCGCGGCGACAAGGCCGATCTGCGTGACCATGAGCGCCAGGGCGACGCCTTCCAGGCCGGAGCTGACGGCAATCCAGGTGATCGGCAGAAACAGGAGGAAGAACAGTTGCAATTGCTCGTCCCGCGCCGAGCCGACGGCCAATGCGATGATGAGCGCCATGAGCGTCGCCTTCGCCGCCGCTCGCCAATCGGAGAGGATGAAGCGTTCGCGGGTCAGAGCCAGAACCGCGAACGTGCCGACAATGGCGATTCCGGTCATGTCGCCGATCCAGTATTGCAGCATGATCGAACTGAGATCGGCGGTTTTCAGCAGACCGGCGGCGAGCAGCGTTCCCGCGACCGCGGCGGCGACGGCGGCGCTGCTCACGATCGCTGCAACCAGGAAAACGAAGATGTCCCGCAGCGAGAGAAGGGCGACGTTGAAGCGCAGGCCGGGGCGCAGGAGCGCCAGCGTTGCGAGGACATAGCCTCCTCCTATGATCGCGGCGTCGATGACGGCGAGCCAGAGGGGAAGGGCCAGCCCCTGGTTGAGCACTCGTGCGAGAACGGGCGCCAGAAACAGGAGCGGCGCCATTTTCCGCCCATAGACGAGCATGAGAGCGAAGCCGAGACCGGTCGACGGCCGCCAGGCGACGCCGAAACTGCCGACATTGCTGTAGCGGTCGAGCAGGATGTAGGCGCAAAGGTAGATTGCGGCGATCAGCGGGAGCCGAAAGGCGGAAATGGGCAAGCGCTTGATCACTTCTGATGCTCCGTCCCATTGACGAACTGCGGCTTCCTGGCGACGCTGTTACTCCCTGCCTGCGTGGCCGGTCCAGGGTAAAACTACCCAGGACGAAGCCCCTCGACAAACATCCTGAATTGTCTGCCGGGGGCTTTCCTGGCAGGGTGCAAATCGTCCGGTGTGTGAGCAGCAAGAGCAGCGCGCTGGATCCTCGATTGAAGAACCCCCTGTACATCGTCTCTGCTCTCGCAGCAGAACTGAAGATGACAGGTATCTGGCGCCCCTTCTCGCTCCTCCTAGGGAGAAGGGGCGTCTTTCCTTCTGCCGCGATATTGGTCTGGAACGCTTGCGGGGGCAAGCAATACGGCATTGCCCGGAGAGGATATGTAGGAGCGACCCATGAAGAACGAGATTGTAATCGGCGCCATAGCAGTGGCTGCGGCTCTTGTTGGCTACCTGTATTGGCAGAGCACCCAGAATGCGCCGGAAACGGCGACGCAGCAGACTTCTGCGCCGGAGAAGGCGGCGACAGCGACGCCGGAGAGCGCGCCCGCTAAACCGGCCACGGAACCCGCCACCTCCGAGAGTACTTCGAGCACGCAAGCCACTCCACCAGAGGCGGCGCAGACGGAAACCCCTCCGGCGGCTCAGAATTCGGAGACGGCCACGCCGCCAGCGGCGGAAACGGAGACTCCTCCGGCCGGGGCGCCGAACCAATAATCGGCAAGCTAACAGTAATGTGACGCTGGCGTCCATTCTCCGTTGAAACGGCGGGGCGGTGCGCCAGCACCGCGCATTTCCGAACATCATGCCGTGAGCCTCTCATTGACGGGGGCTCACGGTTTTGCATTGGCGGAAACGCTGTTTCGCACCCAAGCGATGTTTTTCCGGCGGTGCTGCGCAGGCTCCCCCCTTTCCGCGCCGTCAACTTGAGACGCTCGCGTCCTTCCCCATTTTCGCTGCAT
Source organism: Rhodomicrobiaceae bacterium (assembly GCA_050288485.1). GTDB lineage: Bacteria > Pseudomonadota > Alphaproteobacteria > Rhizobiales > Rhodomicrobiaceae > JARRLC01. Next base: position 5,919 of record JBNKDX010000127.1, read on the forward strand.
AAGCCGTGCATAAATTTTGCCTGCGCCTGTGGATTTCCCGCCACGGACCGGTGGCAATTCGTGTGCGATCGAAACCATTCGTTCACATCTTTTAGCCATCTTTTCCCCGTCCCCGGAGCGTCCAGCGATGACCGATTTCCTCAAGATCTTCAGCCCCGCGCGCCTGTTCAGGAGAGGCCCGGTCGTGCCCGTCCTGCATATGACCGGCGTCATCGGAATGGGTACGCCCCTGCGCCCCGGATTGAATCTCGCCGCCATGGCCGCGCCTCTGGAGCGCGCTTTCGCCATGGCCGACGAGGCGGTCGCGATTCAGATCAATTCGCCCGGGGGATCGGCGGTGCAGTCGCGGCTCATCTTCCAGCGCGTCCGCGATCTGGCGCGCGAGAAAAGCGTGCGCGTCCATGTCTTTGCGGAGGATGTTGCTGCGTCGGGCGGCTACATGATCGCCTGCGCGGGCGACGAGATCTACGCCGACCCGTCCTCGATCGTCGGCTCGATCGGCGTGCTCTACGCCGCATTCGGCTTCACCGGGCTTATCGAGAAAATCGGCGTGGACCGCCGTGTCCACACCGCCGGAGAGCGCAAGATGGCGCTCGACCCCTTTCAGCCCGAGAACGCCGACGATATTTCCCGGTTGAAGAATATCCAAAGAATTATCCACCAGGACTTCATCGAACTGGTGCGCGACCGGCGGGGCGCGAAAATCGAAGCTGCAGGCGAACAGTTGTTCACAGGCGAGTTCTGGAGCGGGCGGCAGGCGCTCGAACTCGGCCTCATCGACGGC
>JBNKDX010000128.1:0-6651 GCA_050288485.1 Rhodomicrobiaceae bacterium
ACAGGTGTGTACTGGCAAATTGGCGCCGACATTAACAAGATCTTCTTACACGTGTGCCACGCGCCCGTCACTGTGTACGAGTCCGCCGGTTCACTCGATAATCTAAGACGTCTTCGCAAGCAACCGTTCGTTCAATTTGCCATCGTCCAACATGACGTGCTGTCTTTTATCGATTACTTTAAGACTGGGGACAGAGAATATCGGGACTGGGCCAATAAGTTTTTCTATATTTACTCTTTATATTCGGAGGAGGTGCACATCATTACCCGGAAAGACTCCGGGATAAAGTCCCTTAGAGATCTCTCCAAGCGCCGCGTCGGCGTCGGTCTCGTTGACAGCGGCACACAGATCACCGCCACTCTGCTTCTGATGCTTACCGGGCAGCAGGTTGAGAAGATCAGTGTCGGAGCGGAGGAGGCTCTCGACCGCCTGTTCCTCGACAGCGATGACCCTCAACATCTGGACGCTTTCTTTCAGGTGGCCGGCAAGCCCCTGGAGCTGCTTTCGGGCAAAGACCCCCGTCTGCACGAACTGACTTTGGCCGCCGTGGACGAACGGCGCGCTTTCAAGCCCGACGGCCTCTACTCGCACGCCACGATCTCACGGGCGGATTATCCCTGGCTTGACCGCGACATAGAGACGGCGGCAACTTTGAACGCCCTGGTGACGTACGATTTTCGCGGCAAAACCTGCGACAATGTGGCCATGGTTGCCCGGCAAATCGAGGCGAATATCGAGGAACTGCAGCGCATCAGCCATTCGAAGTGGAACGAAGTGCATCTGAACGCCCCGGTTCCTGGATGGAAGCGCTCCGGATGCCTGACCGAGCGGCTCGACACCCCTATTAATGGCTGCCGCTTCCGGGAAAGTCCCTGTAAGGGGCTGACTGGCACCGCGAAAACCATCTGCGGGTGGCAACACGGCGAAAAGCAAGGCGACGGGCAGTAAAGGAGTTCATGGATGCGTAGTGTTCTCTTCTGGATATATCGTGTCATAGCAGACGTAGCAGGGTTCTTGATAATCCTTATCTCTGTCCTCGCGGGCATCGCGCAAATCCTGGCGTTCATTATCGAGCACGAGAATGTGGTCGTAAAGAGCCTCAGAAATATGGTGGCGTACTTCGTGACTACCCCGGTCCCCGACCCCAAATGCGTCCGCTACGAGATGCGGTTCGAGCCGCTCGATTGCGATGCGATCGAACGCACCGCCGAGCGCATGCTGTGCAAGGTGACGGTGCCGCCGGTGAAGAAAATCTGCGTCACCGCGACTGCGTCACGGCAATAGCGGCGGCGGGTTGCGCCCCGCCGTCAGAGCTTCTTGATGTCGATATTGTGCTTGCGCAGGGCGTAGCCGATCTGCCGGGGCGTCAGGCCCAGAAGTCTGGCCGCCTTGGCCTGCACCCAGCCGGTCTTTTCCATTGCGGCAATCAGGCTTTCGCGATTGACGTTGCCGACGCCCGGCGCTTCGCCCGCGTCCGCCTCCGTCCCTGCAGGCGCGCTCCACTCTCCGCCGGAGGACGGCGCATTGCGCGCGGGACCGGCAGGCGCGCCGCCCAGCGGCGATGGCTCGAATCCGCTGACGGCCGCGCCCGGCGCGTGCCCACGCGTTTTCCACAACGTCGCCGACAGACATTCGCCATGCCCGCACGCGAAATCCTCGTCGCGGATTTCATACCCCTGCGCGAGGGTCGCCGTGCGGCAGATGCAGTTCTCCAGCTCACGGATATTGCCGGGAAAATAGCACGCCTTCAGCACCGCGAGCGCGCCGCTGGTGAAACTCAGTTCGCGCTCGTTCTCCTTGTTGAACCTGTCGAGAAACGCCTGCGCCAGAAGCGGCAGGTCGCCTTTGCGGTCGCGCAGGGGCGGCAGGATCAGCGGCACGACGCTGATGCGGTAGTAAAGATCGGCGCGGAAATCGCCCCTGGCGACGGCCTCTTCGAGGTTGCGGTTGGTGGCGGCGACGATGCGCACATTCACCTTCTGCGTCCGCGAGCCGCCGACACGGTCGAATTCGCCTTCCTGCAGCACCCGCAGCAGCTTGGCCTGGAAGGCGGGCGAAATCTCGCCGATCTCGTCGAGGAACAACGTACCGCCGTCCGCCAGTTCGAAGCGCCCCTTGCGGGCATTGACAGCGCCGGTGAACGCCCCCTTCTCATGGCCGAACAGCTCCGATTCCAGCACCGTTTCGGGCAGCGCCGCGCAGTTCACCTTGATGAACGGAGACTGCGCGCGCGGGCTGGCCTCGTGGATGGCGCGGGCGAACAGCTCCTTGCCCGTGCCCGACTCGCCGCGCAGCAGCACGGTGGCGTTCGACTTGGCGACGATGGCGATTTTGCTCAGCAGCGAGCGGATCGCGGGGCTTTCGCCGACGATGCGCGGATCGCGCCGGAGGGCGGCCGATTTGCCGTCGGCAAGCTGCTTCTCCAGGCGGCGGCTTTCAGCCATGAGGCGCTCGCGGTCGCGCTGGATGACGCGATGAAGCTGAACATTCTGGCCGATCAGGTTGGCGACCATCGCCAGGAAGCGCACGTCGTGATCATAGCGCAGCATGCTCTCGCCGTGGCGTATGCGGCTGATGGTCAGCGTGCCAACGACGCGCGGCCCGATGCGGATCGGCACGCCGATGAAGGCCACCTTCACGCCGGTTTTCACCAGATCGGCGATGTGCGATCCGGCGAACAGCGGGTTGCCGTCCACGCTCTGCACGAGAAGCGGCGTCGCCGTGGCCACGATCTGGTCAAGCGCCTTCTGCGGCAGCAGATGACGGCGCGCCTCGCCGCTCTCGGACCATTTGGCGTTGACCACCATTTCCGGCGTGTCGTCATCGTCGAGGAGAACGATGGTTCCGTGCTGCATATCCAGGAACGAGGACAAGAGGCTCAGCACATTCGCAAGCGTGCGCTCCAGCCGGTCCGGCGCAACGAGGATTTTGGAGATCTCGTAAATGCCGCTGAGAGCGATCTCGCTAAGCTGCTTTGGCCCGGGACTGGTCCCAGGCTCTGATGCTATTCGGCGATTATCGTGAAGCATGCCACCCCATTCTGGTGACCAAGTACTGGACGCTCGGACGTAAGCTCCAACCAAGCGTAGAATACGCAAGACTACGCTCGATGTCGCGCCTCGTTTTCATTCAAAACGCCCGCTTCTGCTAGGCATATGCCCATTTTATAGGCATCTTCAGCTTTCGCGGCGCGATAAGGACATTGGTCCGGCGAACGCGCGCGCATTGCACCTGCCGCCGCGGCGGTGGTAGAAACGCGGCGTCCCGATGAATGACGCGCCGGTTGGGAAGGCGCAAGAACGCCGATGGTGAACCTTGGCACGAACGCATACCCTTTCTGTCGCCGTCATCGGCGGCGGTCCCGCCGGGCTGATGGCCGCGGAGGTCATCGCCGCAGCCGGGCTGGCCGTGACCGTTTACGACCGCATGGCCGCAGTGGGGCGCAAGTTCCTGCTCGCCGGACGCGGTGGCCTCAATCTCACCCACAGCGAGGCGTTCGAGGCGCTGATCGCGCGCTACGGCGATGCGGCCCCGCGGTTGACAGCGGCGATCGAAGCCTTCCCGCCCTCGCGCCTTCGTGCCTGGAGCGAGGAACTGGGGCAGCCGACCTTCATCGGATCGAGTGGGCGTGTCTTCCCGGCGGCGATGAAGGCGTCACCCCTCCTGCGCGCCTGGCTGCGGTGGCTGTCGGCTTCGGGCGTCGCATTCAGATTGCGCCATCTCTGGCAGGGCTGGGACGACAGCGGGCGGCTCCTTTTCACAACGCCGGACGGGCCGGTGACGGTCGAGGCGGATGCGACAGTCCTTGCCATGGGCGGGGCGAGCTGGCCGCGTCTCGGCTCCGATGGCGCGTGGACCGCGCCACTGGCCAAGCGGGGCATCGCCATTGCGCCGCTCAAGCCCGCCAATTGCGGCTTCGTGGTCCCCTGGTCCCCGGCATTCCGCGACAGTTTCCACGGCAAGCCGTTGAAGGGCGTCGGCCTGAGCTTCGGCGGCCGGTTGCTGCGCGGCGAGGCGCTGATTACGCGGACGGGCATCGAAGGCGGCGGCGTCTACGCGCTCTCGGCGCCCTTGCGGGACGCCATCGAAGCCGAAGGCGAAGCCGTGCTGCACATCGACCTTCGCCCGCAAATGGAACACGCAGAACTGGCCAAACGCCTCGGCGCGCCGCGCGCCAGGCAGTCGCTTGCCAATTTCCTGCGCAAGGCGGTGAGATTTTCGCATGTCGAAACCTGCTTCCTGCGCGAAGCAGCGCTCGCCCTGCCCAAACGGCTCGCCGACATTGCGCCGGATACGCTCGCCCGCCTCATCAAAGACGTGCCGGTCCGCCTCGTCGCCACTGCGCCGCTCGCCCGCGCGATTTCCACCGCCGGAGGACTTGGGCTCGGCGAACTCGATGACCATTTCATGCTCAAGACCATCCCCGGCGTCTTCGCCGCCGGGGAAATGCTGGACTGGGAAGCGCCGACCGGCGGTTATCTTCTGCAGGCCTGTTTCGCCACCGGCGCGGCGGCGGGGCGCGGCGTCGTGGAATGGCTGAGCCGACGCGGATGAAGCCGCGTCCTGGACTTTTCCCCAGGCGGCCCGCCAAATCGCACGATAAATAAACCTCACGATTCCGCCCGCGGCGGCGTTAACGGTAAAGTAACACTCGAATCGTCCCATGACCGGGAAGCCCGCTTGACTTGAGTCGTGCGGGTGTACCATTTGCGGAGACACGAATGCCTGCAGGAGTCTCGAAGCGGTATCTTCTGACGCGATGCGGAAGCCTTCGCGCCGCGAGGCTCGCTGCGCCGGTGGCGGCGCTGCAGGTGGCAGGCCCCTCCCTGGCGGCGCCCCTTACGCCCGGCGACCTGCCGACCCTCGTCAGCGGCTGGCTGATTTTCGCCATTGCCGGCGGCCTCATCCTGGCGGCGTCGGGCGCGGCCCACCTGTTCCTGCGAGCGGCTTCGCGCGCGCGGCTTACCGAGGCCAGGGCCACGGAAGCGATGGCGACTTTGCGTCAGGAGCTGGAGGTCGCGCAGTCCATCGTCATGGCCGAGCCGCAGGCGCTCGTCGCCTTCGAGGCCGACGGCAGCCCCCGTCTCGTCAATCACATGCTCGACGCCAAGCTGGGCGTTCCGGTGAAGCTGCGCCATTTGATGCGCTTTGCGTCGTGGCTGGAGCGCGGCGCGGCCCTCTCGCTGGAAAACCGGCTGCGCGATTTGAAATCGAGCGGGCGGCCGTTCGAGCTGACGCTGAAAACGCTTGCCGGACCGGATATCGAGGCCGAGGGCCGCGCCTCAGGCACCGGCTATTATCTCAAATTCCGCGATCTGGCGGGACGCGGCATGGAACTGGCCAACCTCATGCGCCAGCAGCGGGCGCTGAATGAGGAAATAGCCTCGCAGAAAGCGCTGCTCGATGCGCTGCCCATGCCGGTCTGGTTCCGCGACGCCGAGGGCCAGCTCGTCTGGGTGAACCGAGCCTATGTTTCGGCGGTGGAGGCCGCGCGCGCCGACGACGTCGTCGAGCACCAGAGGGAGCTTCTGGAAACGCGGCAGCGGCGCGCGGCGGAATCCGCGCTGGCCGCGGGCGAGACCTTCCGCAAGCGCCTGCAGACCGTGGTTGTGGGCGAACGCCGGACGTTCGACACCATCATCGTGCCGGTCGGGCGTGCGAGCGCGGGCGCCGTGATCGACGTCGCCCCGCTTGAGACCGTGCAAGATACGCTCGCCCACCAGATGGCGGCGCACAGCCACACGCTGGACCGCGTGGCCTCGGCCGTGGCGGTCTATGGCACCGATCAGCGACTGAGCTTCTATAATCAGGCCTTCAGGATGCTGTGGCAGCTCGATGCGGCGTGGCTCGACACCCGTCCGCAGTTTGGCGAAGTGCTCGATCATCTGCGGCAGCGGCGGCTCCTGCCCGAGCAGGCCGATTACCGCAAATGGCGGGAGGAGCAGCTCAAGGCGTTCGAGCATTCGGAGACGGTGGAGGACTGGTGGCATTTGCCGGACGGACGCACCGTGCACGTGCTGACCGACCGCCGCCCGGATGGCGGCATCACCTATCTGCTCGACGATGTGACCGAACGGCTTGCTCAGGAGAGCCGCTACAACGCGCTCATCAACGTGCAGCGCGAGACGCTCGACAATCTGCGCGAGGGCGTGGCGCTGTTCGGCTCGGACGGGCGGCTGAAGCTTTTCAATGCGGCCTTCGCCAGCATGTGGAAGCTCGACCCGGCCTTCCTGGAGCCGGGACCGCATATCGACGAGGTCAGCGCCGCCTGCCAGCCGCTCGCAGGCTGTGAGGGGCTTTGGGCGGAGGCGCACCGGGCGGTCACCGGCGTGTTCGAGACGCGCGAAGCGTTCGACGGCACGGTCACGCGCTCCGACGGCATCACGTTGGCCTATGCAGGCGTGCCGCTGCCCGACGGCGGCACGGTGCTGACCTACATTGACGTCAGCGACTCTAAGCGTGTCGAAATGGCGCTGATTGAGCGCAACGAGGCGCTGGAAGCCGCCGACAAGCTGAAGAACACGTTCTTGTCGCACGTCTCCTACGAGCTGCGCACGCCGCTGACCAGCATCATCGGTTTCGCGGAAATGCTGGCCGAGCCGCCGATCGGGCCGCTTCAGGGCAAACAGCGCGAATATCTGGACGATATCC
>JBNKDX010000129.1:0-6637 GCA_050288485.1 Rhodomicrobiaceae bacterium
CGACAGTCCTGTACATCCCGGCGCCGGGCCATGCGGAGCGTGATGCGTAACTACCACCTGGGCAACAAGGAACTCGACGATAGGCTTGCGTCCCTCGTCAGCGACGCCGTGGCCGAGCACGCTGCCGAAGGCTCGAATCAGCGGATCGTAACCGCCAGCTTCCAGACCACGCAGAAAGGCCAGTTCCTCCGCCAGCGCGGACTCGACGCCGCTCGCACCAGACAGCACCGGCAGCTTGCCGCGCTCCGGCCTGCCGCCGAGCGTCGCGAACAGCGCCGCCAGACTCCTTGCCCCGCTTCCCGGCGTGCGCGCCGAGCGTCCCGTCTCCACGCCCGCAATCCGCGCATAGGGTTTCGTGCCCCGCGCTTCGGCATGCGCTTTCGACTCGATGACCAGAAACGCGCCCAGCGATCCCACCACCATGCCGCCGCCCAGCGCCGTCCGGGCCAGCGCCCCCGCATGCGGTTTGCGCCACAGAACTTTGCCCAGTTCGAAAATCAGAAGCTGGTCCTGCCGCTCAGCGTTGTACGCCCCGCCCACGAGGCACAGCTCGGCCTGTCCGCTGCGGATGCGCCGGAACGCATCCTCGACCACGGAGACGCCCGCAATTTCCTCGCCCTTGTATGTGCGCGACGAGCCGGTGGCGCCGTGAATGATGGAGATGTTGCCCGCCAGCAGGTTGGACAGCTCCACGAGGTAGCGGGTCGGGCGCAGAGCGCGCGGCAGCGTTTCGTTGAGATAGACGGCGGTGTCGGGGCGCGCCGCCATGCCGTCGAGGATATTGCGGTCGGCGGTCACGTCGCGCTCACCGTTTCCGGCGGCAATCACCAAGTCCGTCACATCCAGCAGTTCGGGCTTGCCCGCCAGCCCCGCATCGGCAAGCGCCAGCCCCGCAGCCGCCACGCCGGTCAACTGCCACTGCCCCATCTGATTCTGGTCGGAACGTTTGGGTACGAAGCGGGAGAAATCGACCGCTGCGAGCGGGTGCACAGGATAGGGCGCGAACGCCGTCTCATCCACTACCGGCTTGGCGGCGTCCGGTCCGGTCAGCCGCGCCCAGTGCGCGTCCGCGCCTTCGCCAAGAGAGGAGAGAAGCCCCAGCCCCGTGATCCAGACGTCGCGCGCGTTCTCTGTCATCGGCGCCCCGCAATTACTGCGCCGGTCCCGCGGGCAGGAAACCGAGCCGCGCCGCCTCGCGCTCGACATGGCCTTTAAGCTCGGCATTGGGGAAAGGAACGATGCGGAAAGTCAGTTGCGCGTCGGCCAGTTTTTTGTCACCCGCACTGATTGAGGAGCGCATCACCGCGTAGCCCGAGCCGTCATGGATGCGCGCGGCTTCGACCGTCATCTCCGTGCCGGGCAGCACGAAATTACGGAAATTGGCGTCCTTCAGCTTGGCGAGAAACACCATGCGCTTGAGGCCATCCATCGCCAGCAGCAGATAGCCCGACGCCTGCGCCATGGTCTCGGCCAAGAGAACGCCCGGCACCAGCGGATAACCGGGAAAATGCCCCTCGAAAACCGTGCTCTCCTCGGGCACACGCGCCCGCGCCACGATCGCCGCCGCGTCACGGTCGAGCGACACCAGACTGTCGAGCATCTGGAAATATTCGAGGCGCATGGGGGCCGCCAGTCTTAGCCGACTGCCGCGCCGGCCAGATTATCGATCTTAGCGCAAAGATTCTTCATGATGAAGTACTCATCCGTCGAGACGTTGCCCTGGTTGATCTCTTCCATCCATTTCTCAACGGGAATCTGGATCTTGAACGCCTGATCGATCTCGAATGCGATATCGAGGAAAGCGAGGCTGTCCACTTCGAGGTCTTTGATGATGTGGCTGTCAGGCGTGATCTTCTCCAGCTCGACATCGCTGGTCTGAGAGATGATGCTGGCGACTTTCTCAAAGGTCGATGACATTGGGATGGTGACTCCTCTCCCCGTTTGTCTTTGCGCCTCGCCGATGGGTGTCCCTGTGCCCGGCGAGGGCCGACGGTGCGCGGCCATGTATAAGTCTGGATTTTGACTAGCGCAATCCGCTAGCTTAAAGCCATGGTTTTTCTCGTCACGGGTAAGGCGGATAAAGTCAAGCAGGATTTCCTAACGCGCCGCGCGCCTGCCGGGGCGGAGCACGAATGAAGCGGTGAACCGATGGGTGAAGGCAAGGCCGGGGGCGACAGGCTCGCCGAGCTGTATGTGGGCTACACGGACAGCGTCGGGCGTACGATCACGGCGGAGGACGTGGCGGCGTTCGCGAAGCTGTCCGGCGACTACAACGCGCTGCATGTGGACGACGAATTCGCGGCGCGCACGGAATTCTCGCAACGGGTGGTGCACGGCTTTCTGCATGCGAGTTTGCTCTCAACGCTCGTGGGCATGAAAATCCCCGGGCGCGGCGCGCTGTATCTCTCGCAGAGCATCGACTTCACGCGACCCGTCTTCATCGGCGACACGGTCGAGGCGCGCGGGACCGTCGAGAGCATCGACAAGGCGTCGCGGGTGATCGGGATCGGTACGGAAATCGTCAATCAGCGCGGGGAAACCGTCCTGCGCGGCAAGGCGTCGGTGAAAGTCCTGCGTCTCGCCGCCGATGAACCGCCCGCAGAACCGACGAAGGCAGCGACCATGAACGACATGCTGGCAGGCAAACGCGCGCTGGTGACGGGCGCCTCGCGCGGGATCGGACGGGCGATCGCGCGGACGCTCGCGGCGCATGGCGCCCATGTGTGGATAAACTTCCACGCCAGCGCGGGGGCGGCGGCCGCGCTCGCGGATGAAATCCGCGGCTCGGGCGGGGCCTGCGACATCGTGCGCGCCGATGTGACGGACGATGCAGGCGTCGCCGGTATGGTCGCGGAAATCACAGCGGCGGGGGAAATCGACATTTTGGTTAACAATGCCGGACCGAAAATCCACGCCGCGCCGTTCGAGAAGCTCGGCTGGGCGGACATGGCGTCGGCCTATGACGGCATCGTCGGCAGCGCCTTCCGCGTGACGGCGGCGTGCCTGCCGTCGCTGAAGAAGAGCAAGGGCCGCGTCGTCAACATCCTCACCTCGGCGGCGCTGGGGCGGACCTCGCACAACTGGCTGCCCTATGTGGCGGCGAAATCGGCGCTTCTCGCCATGAGCAAGAATTTAGCCCAGGAGCTTGGGCCGACGGGCATTACGGTCAACATGGTGTCGCCATCAATGGTCGATACCGATCTGGTGGCGGGCGTGCCCGACAAGATCCGGCAGATGGCCGTGGCGCGGACACCGCTGAGGCGGCTGGCGTCGGTGGATGACGTGGCGGGGGCGGTTTTGATGCTGGTCTCGCCCTATGCAGCGTTCATCTCAGGCGAAAATCTGCTGGTGACGGGCGGCGACGTGATGTTGTAAGGGCTTTGATCTGGCGCCAGCGCATCCGCGCTGGCGATTGGCCCACTTCGAGCGACGCTTGTCAGGTCGCGATCAGCAAGCATCGCTCCCCGTGGGCCCCAAAGATGTGCCCATTACGTTCTGGCGAGTTTGGGGCCACGCGGCCCAAAAAAGGAAGTGTCAGTATGGCACCCGGGGCCCACGGCCAAGTGGGCCAAACACCGGGCGGAGGCCCGGTGTCCAGCAAAGAATCACTAGGCGCGGGAGGACCTTACGGGGCGGTACGGTGAATAAGAATCTCGACGCTCAAGCCTTGATCGATTTTGCCATTGAGGCGGCGCCTGCCTGCCTGCGCCATCGCATGTTCCTGCAGACCATCGACTGGGCCAAGGTCGCGGCGGAGAAGGTGGCGGAGATGCTGGCGCGCCTCGACGACGAGGGCGTGACGGCACCGCCGTGGCTGTCGAAGGCGGTGGTGATCGCCGGGCACGTCGTGAGCGCCGACCGGGCCGCCCGCCTGGAGCCGCCGCTGCGGGCGCTGAACGCCATCAACCGCGCCCGCGCCGATGCGACGGACCTGCCCGCTGCGGAGGCTGCCGCCAACGATCTCGCGCATTATACCGGCGCCGATCCCGAAATCATCGCAGCCGCCGTGAAGACGCTCGCCAGCCTCGGCCAGGGCGCAGCCGCCGAGAAGCTCGCGCTCGCCCATTGGCCCCGCTCCGCGCGCGCTCTGCGCTTCGTGCAGAAGGACATGGCGGAACGCCTTGCCGGCCTGCCGCCGGTCAGCCTCCGGCTCATGGGCTTCTCGACCACGCAGACGCTGGCCGACGAACTCCGCCCGGCCTTTGCCGCGCTGGGCTGGCGCGCCGAGGTCAGCGAAGCCAATTTCGGCGAGGTCATCCCCGAACTGCTGCGCCCTGCCCCCGAGGCCGACGCCACACTCATCCTCCTCGACGCCCACAGCTTCCATGACCGCAACTGGCGCCTGTCGTCCGACGCCGCTGACGCGCTCCTGGACGAACGGCTCGCGCAATTCGCCGGGGCCGTGAAGAGCTTCATCGCCACGCGGCAGCGCCCGCTCCTCATCACCACGCTGCCCACGCCGCCCAGCGCCAGCGCCGGACTGATCGACAACCGTCACGCGGCGGGCGCGCGCTGCGCCGCCGAGACCATCAACCGTCAGCTCATCGACCTCGCGCGGCGGCACAGCGAGATCCTCCTTATCGATGCGGACCTCGCGCTGGCAGACATCGCACCCGCCGAGCGCAGCGACCCCAAGCTGTGGTTCTACGGCCGCATCGCTTACACGCCCGACGCCATACGCGCTCTGGCCGCCGCCAGCGCCCGCGCCTGGCATCAGCTCAAGCGCGGCCCGGCGAAGGTGCTGGCGCTCGACTTCGACAACACGCTGTGGGGCGGCGTGTTCGGCGAGGACGGCGTCGCCAATCTCCATTGCGGAGACGACGCGCCGGGCAACGCCTTCAAGGCTTTCCAGCAGGAATGCCTGCGCCTGAAAAGCATGGGCATGGTGCTGGTCGCGCTCAGCAAGAACAACGCCGACGCCATCAATGCGTTCTCCGAGCATCCCGGCATGGCGCTCAAGGCCGACGATTTCGTCGCCACCGCCATCAATTGGGAACCGAAGCCGGACAACATCCGCCGCCTTGCGGAAGAACTCAATCTCGGCCTCGACAGCTTCGTCTTCCTTGATGACAGCCCGCATGAGCGCGAGGCCATGCGCCGCCTGTGCCCGACCGTGCTCACGCCCGAGCTGCCCGACGACCCGGCGCGGCGGCCGTCCTGGCTGCGCGGTCTTGCCGCAACCTGGCCCGTGCGCCTCACCGCCGAGGATGCGCGCCGCTCCGACATGTACGCCGCCGACCGCAAGGCCAGAGTGCTGCGCCAGCAGTCGGCGAATTTGGACGACTATCTCAAGGGCTTGGAGCAGCGCCTCACCATCGCGCGCGCCAGCCCGAAGACGCTCGCCCGCATCGCGCAGATGCACGCCCGCACCAATCAGTTCAACCTCACCACGGCGCGGTTCGGCGAAGCCGATATCGGCGCCATGCTGGCCGATGAGGACAACCATGCCGTGCTCTACGGGCACTTGGCTGACAAATTCGGCGACCACGGCATCGTCATCGCCGCCACCGCGCGGATGAACGGCAAATCCGCGGAAATCGTGAGTTTTCTCATGAGCTGCCGGGTCATCGGGCGCGAGGTGGAGCGGGCGTTTCTCGGTGAGTTGCTCGACCTCGTTTCGACGCGCGGCATCGAGCGCGTTGACGCCGCCTATATCCCCACGCCGAAAAACGCCATGGTGCGCGATTTCTACCGCTCGCATGGCTTCGCCGAGCAGGGGGTGGACGGCGACCGCCATTTGTGGCATTGGACCGTGGGCAAGACGGAGCGCCCGCGCTCCGGATTCGTTGAAGTGCTCTGGGAGGCGTAATGCAGGAAATCCAGTCGAACGGCGCGAGCGCGGACGCTGCGGGTCTCGTGCATCCGGATCTTGCGGGGATTTTCGCCGACGTCTTCCAATATTCCGGCGCCATCACGCCGGAGACCTCGCCCGACGATATTCCGCGCTGGGACTCGCTGCGCCACATCGCGCTGGTGACGGCGCTGGAGGATGCTTTCTCGATCTCGCTGTCCATGGATGAGATGATGGAGATCCACAGCGTGCGGGATATCCAGGCCGTGCTCGCCCGTCACGGCGTATAGAACCATCGCCCGCCCCTGCCTGATAAGATCGTTGCGCGACCGGCCGCAAGCTCCTCCCTGCTCCGGCTTTCCAGGGCGCTTATCGCCTGTTCACCAATCCTTGCTATACACCGTAACGTAGCATAATCGCGCTATTTCCCGCGATCGTTGCGCGTACCGATTCCTCGAAACTGGCACAGCGAGGACGCAGGGATGACCGTCACTGGAATGCTGCACAGAACGCGCGCCATTCTCGTCTGGCTGGCGCTGAACGTCACCTTGGCGGTGGTCCTGCTGTGCCTCGTCTTCTCGGGACCGGCCGGCCCGAATTTGAAGCCGGATACGGCGGACAAAACAGCGGCGGGCGGCGCTTCCGCGCCGGTGGCGTACGTCTTCGCCGTTCACCCCGCGCAATCGCCTGAACGGGTGCTCGCCGTCTACAGTCCCATCGCGGCGCATATCTCGGAGCGAATTCCGGGTGCGGCGTTCCGGGTCGCTGCGCCGCGCAGCAGTGAGGAGTTCGAGAAGGGGCTTCGCGCGCGGGCGTTTCAGTTCGCCTTGTCCGATCCTTACCAGA
>JBNKDX010000130.1:0-6558 GCA_050288485.1 Rhodomicrobiaceae bacterium
CCGCGGGCCGCCGGTGCTCGTGCAAACGCGCTTCCTTGGCGAGCGCGGTATCATGCAGGCGGATGTTGAGACCGCCCTCGGGCATGGGGAAATCCGAGGGGATGACGGGCCGGACGCGCCCGGCGCTCGCGTCGATAACTGCCGTCTGCTCGATATTGTCCTTCACGCATTTCAGACCGGCCCACAGACCGGAGAACCGCGACAGCGCAATGCCATACAGCCCGTAATCGAGGATTTCCTGCACATTCGCCGGATTGAGGATCGGCATCATGGCGTCGATGAAGGCGAATTCGGACTGATGCGCGGAGGTGGAGGACTCGCAGGTGTGATCGTCGCCCATCAGCGCCAGCACGCCGCCATAGCGCGAGGTACCCGCGTGGTTGGCGTGGCGAAAGGCGTCGCCCGAGCGGTCTACGCCCGGCCCCTTGGCGTACCAGATGCCGAACACGCCATCATAGACGCCCTCACCGCGCAACTCGGCCTGCTGCGCCCCCCACAGCGCCGTCGCCGCGAGGTCCTCGTTGAGGCCGGACTGAAACACGATATTGTGTGCGCTCAAATGCTCCTGCGCGCGCGTCATCGTCAGATCGAGCCCGCTGATCGGCGAACCGCGGTAGCCGGTGATGTAGCCAGCCGTGTTGAGACCGTTGGCGGCGTCGAGCGCGTGCTGCATCATCGCCAGACGAGCGACGGCCTGACTGCCGGTGACGAAGATCCGTCCACGGGCGAGGTCGTATTTGTCGTCGAGGCCGACCTTGGCGATGGCCATGGCGCACCCTCCGGAATGTTGAAAATGCGGATCTTAGAGATAATATGAGGAAGAGGTGAACAGACTCAAGCTGAGTTCAAGCAAGATTGACTTTCCACGGCGGCTGCCGTGTAAAGTTACTCCCTCCGCCGGAGGCGCGACCAATGTGCATTCAGTGAAATAATCAGAAACACGTGCAGATAAAAGTGATTAAATCAGTATTGCGTCGCGTTCCACTTCGACACATTCTTTCGTCATACCACGCAATTTTGAAATATTCCTGCCCACCGTCCACGAAAGGAAGGCACGTCAGGCGCCCTGGATGAAACTCAGGCGACCGGCCGTCCCCGGCTCGCTGGCCGGTTCGACACGCCGGTAAAAACACGACTTCCGCCCCGTGTGGCAGGCAACCGCATCGCCGCCGACCGCGACCGTCACCACCAGCGTATCCTGGTCGCAGTCCGTGCGCAGCTCAATGACGCGCAGCGTGTTGCCGCTGGTCTCGCCCTTTTTCCACAAAGCCCGGCGCGAACGGCTCCAGAAATGGGCCTCGCCCGTCTTCAGCGTCAGCTCCAGCGCCTCGGCGTTCATATAGGCGAGCATCAATACCTCGCCGCTGCCCGCCTCGGTGACGACCGCGGGCATCAGCCCGTTGGCGTCGAAACGCGGCGTGAAACGGGTTCCGCCTTCCAGTTCGGTCTTGGCGACGTCCATGCCGTCTTCACCCTCCCGCGGCGCGCGAGCCGTGGATCATGCGCAGGAAGCGCTCGCGGTAATCGCCGTCCTTGGCGAAACGGCCGGTGAAGCGCGTCGTGATGGTGGACGCATCCGTTTTGTGCACGCCGCGGATGGTCATGCATTGATGCAGCGCGTCGATGAGGATGGCCACGCCGCGCGGTTCCAGCGCCTGCTCGATGGCCTCCGCGATCTGAGCCGTCATGGTTTCCTGCGTCTGCAGGCGCTTGGCGAAGATATCCACCACGCGGGCAAGCTTGGAGATGCCGACGACGCGTGTCCCAGGCAGATAGGCGACATGGGCCACCCCGACGATGGGCAGCATGTGGTGTTCGCAATGAGATTCGAGGCGGATATCCCGCACCATCACGATATCGTCATAACCGTGCACCTCCTCGAAGGTGCGCGAGAGGATGTCCACGGGATCCTGGCCGTAACCCGAGAAAAACTCCGCATAAGCGTCGAGCACGCGGCGCGGCGTATCCAGCAGGCCTTCGCGCCTCGGATTGTCGCCCGCGAACCGGATGAGGGTCCGGACCGCCGCTTCGGCCTCCTGCCGCGTCGGGAGCTTGACAGGAGCCTCGTCAACCTCGGTGAGCCCGTTCGGCGCGCTCCCCTCTCCACGCAGTGTTTCCATCGCCTTGCCTTCGCTCTTCCCCGGCCTCAGGCCGCCGGTTTTGTCTTTTTTCATCGCGGCCTCATGTTGTCCGCCGGCATGCCGCCGCTCGCGGTTCCGCCGCGTGCCGCAACTGCCCGGGTTCGCGCGCGGGGTCTTCTGGACCGCACCGCCGGTTCCGGATCGAATTGCCGGGATATCCAGGCCATCCTACATTATAGCCGGCATAGCCGTCGCGTCCGTCGTGGCCTTTGCACAGATGCGGAACATAAGGCGTGATATAACGTTACCGGCAACGTGCTTCAAGGAAGCCGCTTCCTGCGGTCGCAATCATGGTCAATCTTGACGAACTTTACAACGAACGAATTCTTGAGCTGGCGGCTAACATACCGCATACCGCGCGCCTCGCCTCCCCCGATGCGACGGCCACCGCTCACTCGAAGCTTTGCGGGTCGCGCATTACCGTCGATGTCAGCATGGAAAACGGCGTCGTGACAGCCTACGGACAGGAGGTGCGCGCCTGCCTGCTCGGCCAGACGTCGGCGGCGGTCATGGGGACGCATATCATCGGATCGACGGCGGAGGAGCTGCGCGCCACGGGGCGGCAGATGCGCCGGATGCTCAAGGAGGGCGGCGAGCCGCCGTCGGGCAAATGGGCCGATCTCGCCGTGCTGGAGCCGGTCCGCGGCTATAGGGCGCGGCATGCGTCCACGCTCCTGGTTTTCGACGCCGTCGAGGACGCCATCCGGCAGATCGAGGACCGTGGACCTGCGGTCCCGAAAAGTTAATTCCACCCGGCCTTTTTTGTCGCCACGGTCTTGTGTCAGGAGCCCGGCCCGCCCATTGTCCGGGTTGGGATCCCCGCTCAGTAATTGAGGAAATGGCGCGTGCCCAAGTCCGCCACGGTTTTCGGCAAAGTCATGGCCACCGGCCTGAAGCTGCCCGTCCTCGTCTACCGCTACACGCTGTCGCCGCTCATCGGACAGCGCTGCCGCCACCTGCCCACCTGTTCGGAATACGCCCTCGACGCCATCGACGCCAACGGCGCGTGGCGCGGGTTCTGGCTGACCGTGTCCCGCCTGTCCCGGTGCCACCCCTGGGGAACGAGCGGCTTCGATCCCGCCCCCGATATCCGGCACGAGCGCCATAGCTGGGCGCCATGGCGTTACGGGCGCTGGCGCGCTCGCCACCTGCCCGACACGCATGGCGGCCCGGGCCACGAGGACGCCGCATGAACGCGGAAGATGCGGTCGCGCGGGTCTCGCACAGGCGGCGGGCATGGCTGACGGCAGAGTTGCTCGCCCTCTATGTCGGTGCGCCGGTCGCGCTTTACAGCCTCGTTCATTATCACCGCGTGCCGCTGTTCAAGATGATGTTGCCGCTGTCGGCGCTGTTCATCCTCGTGCTCACCCTTCAGCGCACATTTTCCTGGCGGGAAGCGCTGACGACCGGGGTACGCTTTCGCGATCTGACGGGCATCCTGGTCACGTTCGCCATAGCCGCGCCCCTGCTGGCCGCCTATGCCTGGGCGGTCATTGGCCCGCGGGGCTTCCTGAGCTTCCCGCACGCCATGCCGCACATCTGGCTGATGGTGATGCTGCTCTACCCGCTGATCTCGGTGACGGCGCAGGAACTCATGTTCCGCGTATTCTTTTTCCACCGCTACCGGCCGCTGTTCGCCAGCGACGGGCAGGCGGCGGTCGCGCTGAACGCCGTGCTATTCTCTTTCGGGCACATCATTTTCGGCGCCCTGCCGTCGCTGGTCATCAGCTTTTTTGGCGGGCTGCTGTTCGCCTGGCGGTATGAGCGCACACGGTCATACTGGGCGGTGGTGATCGAGCACGCGCTCTACGGCAACCTGATCTTCACCCTCGGCCTCGGGCGGTACTTCTACACCGGCGTGGCGAATTTCTAGCCATTGACGAGCAGCCGTTGGAACCAACGGCGTCCCTCCAGGCTTTGGCCAAGCGTTCGATCGTCAACCTTTGCCGATCCACGGCTGTCTCCGCAACAAAGACGTCAGTGCATGCAGGGCCACTTTGATCATTAGCCGTTGCTAAAGTCCTCCAAGAGCGTCTTGCCACATCGGCTACACACACGTTCAGGCAGGAACGTCGAATATCCAATAGAGAAGCCCAATGTTCGACGCCGCTCCACCCAAAATACTGACTTACTGCATTTCGGGCATCTCGCGAATTTGTACGATAGCCCGCCCACGACGAACCATATAAACCCCGGCATCGGCGAGTTAAGACTCGCGGATAGTAAAAGGGTCAAAGGAATACCAAGTATTATGACGCCATACACCAGGGATATTCTCTGATGTAGCGACATCGTCCCCTCGCTAGTCGGCTATTCCGAGCGTAGGTCACCAATCAAGTACCCTGGCGGAGGAGCCAGCTTGGGGCCGAGCCATCAACCTTCATAAGTGGAGATTACCATGCCAAGCCTGCTTTCACCACGCATCGGCCACTTGAACGAATAGATACAGGTGCTGTGGCGCTCCAATTGCTCACTCCGAGGATGCGGGCGGCGAACGGCGGGTATTGAAGGTGTCGCGATCGAATTTGTCCTGCCGCTATTCCGGTCTTTTGACTGCTGGCGCCAGTTTACGTATGGCTGAGCAGAGCCACAGTTGCTTGCCGGACATCTCTAATTATCGGAGTGCCGCACGTAGTGCCAAGCATCGCATACCGGCTTGAAACCGATCTTCGCGTAGCAGCGGTTGGAAGAAGCGTTACGTAAATCGGTGTAGAGACAGACCATGGTTCTTCCGGCTGCAAACAGGCGCTCCACAAGCGCTGCCGTGACTGATCCGGCATAACCACAACTTCGATACTCGGGCGGCGTATAGACAGGAGCGATGCTGGCGCTATTGCGGGTTTGGCGCGCGCTTGCCGCCATTGACACCGGTTTGCCGTCCACCTCCCAAAGCAGGGCCGTCCCTTTCATCAGACGCTGCTTCAGATGCTCCCGCGAGGGCAGTGGGTCATCAGGAACGGCTTCCGCATGAAAGGCCAGCGTCCAGTCGACATACACATCGATATCAGTCGACGTCAGCAGCCGGGCGTTCCCAGGCGAACCAGGAAACCTGGGCGGAATCACTATTTCATGGACCCGCCGGGGAAGCGGCTCCTTGAAACTGACGCCAAGTTCGCGTGCGCGGGCGGCAAACCAGTGCGGCGCCTCATCGGGACCGATAACACCAGCGAAATCAATGGCGTATACTTCATCGGCGAGCTCATGGCACTGGCGCTCGTTCAATTCGCCAAGGATAATCGGCCGCTGCGGCGAGGTTAGCATTGCACAAGCGCCAGGGGGACCGAGAGTCCAGCGCCGTACCGCGTGAGAAGCATCGGTGGAACGTTGCGGCATCACCCCCAGCAGCATGTTGTGGCGCGCTTCGTTCCTTTCCAGCGCTGGGGCGTGATAGGCAAAGAAGGCGTCAGGGTCATCGTTTAGCGACATACTGAACTCCATGGCGGCAAGATCTACGCGAAGGGAGGTTTTGATCCGCGTTTACCTTCGGTGGTTATGGTGCGGCAGGCTTGGCGATTGAATGGCGTGACAGGGGAAAAAAAACATGATGTTGGCTTCGGATTTCCGGTCTTTCCCGCTCGTGGCGGGGGTGTTGTGTGCGATTCTGGGCGGCGCGTCTGGCGTTGAGGCCGCCGATATGGTGCGACCCGCCGACCGCGCGGCGGTGGAGGCGTGTCTGGCGCAGGTGAAGAAGAATGCACCGGGGCGGGCGCCTGAGGGGCCGTCGGGGACGGTTGACGCCAGCCCAGCCGCCCGGCTCAGGGCCGCGCAGGAAGAGGCCGCGCGCGATCCGCTGAGCTGCGCAGGGGTCGTCGCCAAAGCCTGCCTTGCCACGCCGGGCAATGAAAGCACCGCGGCCATGGTCGAGTGCCACGGCCGCGAATATGCGGTTTGGGATGCGCGGCTCAATGCGGCCTATCAGAAGGCGCTGGCGGCGGCGAGAGCGGCTAACGATAAGGAAAACGAAGACGGGTTCCGCAAGGTGCAGCGCGCCTGGATCACCTATCGCGACGCTTCGTGCGAGATGCCCCATCTCGTCTTCAAGGGCACGATGGCCCAACCAATGCGCGCCTCCTGCATGCTGGACATGACGGCCCGGCAGGCAATCTGGTTGGAGAACTGGGCGCAGAACGCCGGAGACAATTGAACGATCAAGCGATCTATTGACCCGCCGACCGGACGCGGCTTTTCGCAGCCTTCTACGTTTCTGGCTCTTCGGGGTCTTGGCAGTCGATCTCGTAAATCGGCCAGTCCGCCCACACAGCGTGTTGCCTGACCCCGGTAACAAGCGGTCCGTGGAAATCTTCACCTGGATGAAAGACGACGCGAACGATGTGGCGGTCTTGAATTAGGGTGACAGGGCATGTAGGCGGTTCGTCGCCGCATGGAAATCAGAGCTGGCTCAGGAAATTTGCGCACC
>JBNKDX010000131.1:0-6531 GCA_050288485.1 Rhodomicrobiaceae bacterium
TGTAGTTCGGAGCGTCGGCGCCGGGCACGTCCAGCGGAGTACCGCCCTGCGCGCCGACGGCGATGAACACGGCGTCGAACTCGCTGCGGAGCTGCTCGAAGGGAATGTCCTTGCCGATCTTGACATTCGTCTTCAATTCCACGCCCAGGTCGAGAATGCGCTGGATTTCGGCGTCGAGGATATCGCGCGGCACACGATAGCCAGGAATGCCGTAGCGCATCATGCCGCCTGCCTGCGCGCGCGCCTCGAACACGGTCACGGCGTGACCCTGGCGGCGGAGCTGGTAGGCGCAGGCAAGTCCGCCCGGACCCGCGCCGATGATGGCCACCTTCCTGCCGGTGGGCAATCCGGCGGGGTGCAGCTTCAGGCCATGCTGCAGCGCGTAGTCGCCGAGAAAATGCTCGATGGAATTGATGCCGATATGGTCATCGATCTTGGTGCGGTTGCAGCCTTCCTCGCAGGAGGCCGGGCAGACGCGGCCAAGCACGGATGGAAACGGGTTCGTTTCGACCAGACGGGCGAAGGCGTATTCCTGCCAGGACATGCCGACAGGCGGCTTCTCCTTGCCGCGCACGATGTTGAGCCAGCCGCGTATGTCGGCGCCGGCCGGGCAGCTTCCCTGGCAGGGGGGCGTCCGGAGCACATAGGTGGGGCATTTATACGACTTGTCGGCGACGAAAATGCGCTCGCGCAAGTCACCGGGCTGGTAATCCCCATCCTTGTAGCGGCGAAACGTAAACTGGACCTCAGTCATCCTGATTTCCCTCCATTGGAAATACCGAGCGTTCCCGTCAGGAATATTCGGGCCACTCTTGTAAGGCCTTTGCTCCGGCGTGGCTCCTTGCCGGCCACAATTGGCGCCTGCCACAGGAGTGCCTGTGGGGCGCATGTAGATTTTTATATTAGCATGAAACAATATTTTCTGCGTATGCGCAATTTTGCGGCAGGACGCAACTGTGGCGGATGCGGGTTTGACAGCGGCGCCTTGTCGGCGTAACAATATGAAACGGCAGGCATTTTGGCGCCATCTGCGACAATTTTGACGAGATGCGTCCAGCCACGCCTGGGAGGCGCCCGATACCGTTATTGCGGCGTTTTTGCCCCGTGGCGGGCTAACATCCCCCTTCGGCGTCCGCGGTTTCGCGGATCCGCGCCAGTGCGGAGGCAGGTTCGATTCGCGCATCCGCCAGGGCCTCAATCAGGAACCGCGTGTTTTCCTCCGGATCGCGGCCGGCCGCGCCGGCGAAAGAGATATAGTCGATCTCGACGCCGGCCTCATCGTTCTCCAGCAGCAGCCGGAAGAACACGTCGATCCGGCGATGATGGAACTCCATGTCCAGGATGATGCGCGGCGCGCTGTTCCAGGCCACCTCAGCCTGACCCGAGAGACCGAAACGCAGGGTGCCGGGCTTGAAGTACATTTCGGTGGAGGCGTTGACCAGCGAACGCACGTTGCCGAGCTGCTCGGTGCGAAAAAAGGCCACGAGATCGCCCGCCTCGATCAGGCGCAACTCGGACGCGACCTCCTTGACGGCTTCCGCCAGCGCCGCTTCCCGCTCCTGTGCATATTCCCGGCCCTGCTTCAGCATCCTGTCTGCCCGTCCGTCTGATTGGGGTGTTACCGCTTCCTGCGGAGATGGAGGTAGTAGATGATCTCGGCCACCGCTTTGTAGAACTGCGGCGGAATGAGTTTATCCACATCCACAGCTTCATATAGAGACCTTGCCAGAGGCTTATCCTCGACGATGGGAATGCCGTGCTTCTCGGCCACTTCGCGGATCTTCAGCGCGATGACGCCCATTCCCTTGGCCAGCACCTTCGGAGCGCCGCCCTCGCTACGCACATAGCGCAGCGCCACCGCGTAGTGCGTGGGGTTGGTGATGACCAGCGTCGCCTGCGGCACCTCGGCGATCATGCGCCTGCGGGCGCGGGAACGGGCCAGCGCGCGCAGCCGCGACTTGACGTACGGATCGCCTTCCGTCTGCTTGCGTTCGTCCTTGACCTCCTGCTTGGTCATCCGCAGTTCGCGGCGCCAGTCCACGCGCGACCACAGAACGTCGCCGATAACCAGGGTCAGGGTGAGCAGCGCGACCCAGCCGACGATGCGCAGGACGATTCTGCGCGCCAGGTCGGGGACGGCGAAGGGTTCCATGAACATGGCGCCAAGCACGTCATATTGCGTCGCCCTGACGACCGTGAAGCCGACGATGGCGACGGCGCCCAGCTTGAACAGCGCCTTGCCGAATTCCACCAGCCCTCGCATGGAGAAGAGGCGGCGCCAGCCCTTGGCGGGCGAAATGCGCGACCATTGCGGCAGGATGCGGTCCGGGACGATCTGCGGCGGGTTCTGCAGGAGCGAGGACGTAATACCGGCGATCATGAGCAGCAGGATGGGAGGCACGACCAGGGGGGCGGCGTAGGCTGCAACGGCGGTGAACAGGGCGACGACGTCCGCGCTGCTCTCAAGCGGCCAGTCGCCCGGACCGTCTATGAAGCGGGCCAGCGCATGGTGCAGACGGACGATATTGTCGGAAAGAAAATAGGTGCCCAGGACGAAGACGGCCGTGAGCGTGGTCAGGGTCGTCACCTCCCGCGAAACCGGGACGTTGCCCTTTTCGAGCGCGTCCTGGATCTTCTTCTCGGTGGCTTCTTCGGTTTTACTTTCTTTGTCGTCGCCTTCGGCCATCTGCGGCGCCCGTGTTCCGTCGAAACGATCTTCAGGTCATGACCGGGCGGGATCGCCGCGGCCGCGAAGACACGAACGCTGACGCAGAACGAGGCAAGGAGCGGTGCGCCGTCAGAGGCCGGGCGTGCCGATCACCTCGGTGAGGGAGATGCCGAAGCGGGTGCTGTCCTCATCGAGCACGACCACCTCGCCACGCGCCACCACGCGGCCGTTCACGACGACATCGACAGGTTCGCCGACGCGCCGGTCGAGGGGGACGACCGCGCCGCGGCCGAGCTTGACCAGATTGGCGACCGGCATCGTGGCCGACCCGAGGACGATCTGCACCGTCACCGGGATGCGCATCACCATTTCCAGATTGGGCGGAAGCCCGGGTGTTCCCCCGCCGGGGGCGGCGGTGTCGCCGGAGTCCTCACGCGCCGCGCCAAAGGCGGCGGCAAGCTCTTCGAGGGATTGAGCCAGCCCCTCCGGATAGTCGGGGGGGATTTTCGAAGAAGCGTCTTGCGCCATAAGGTTCACCAAACCATGCTTTCGACGGCAAAACCGTACTCAACGTCACGTATCAGGGCGGCCTCAGGCGGCCGCCTTCTGATCTCCGCCGCCGAGCGTTTCCTGCTCGACCTTGTCGATCGTGGGCCGCTCGTAAGCGGATATCGTCTTGCGGCCATATTCGACCGCCACCTGAGGCATGGCGCCGTTCATGAAGGCGAGCAGCGTCTGCTTGATCAGGACATACACGCGCACTTTCTTCTCGCGCACGACCTTGATTTTCGCCGCCAGCGGCCCGAACACGCCGTAGGAGAAGAAGATCCCCGCGAAGGTGCCGACCAGCGCGGCGCCGATATGGTGTCCCAGCACCTCGGGCGCCTCATTGAGGGCGCCCATGGCCTTGATGACCCCGAGCACCGCCGCGATGATGCCCAGCGCGGGCAGGGCGTCGGACATGCTGACCATGGCGTGGTGGCATTTCAGCCCGTCGGCGCGGATCGTCTGTATCTCCTCGTCCATCAATGCCTCAATCTCGTGCGGGCGCGCATTGCCTACGACAATCAGGCGGCAATAGTCGCATACGAAGCTCGTTAACTCCTTGTTATTCACGATCGACTTATACTTCGCGAAGACCGGCGATTCCTTCGGGTTCTCGAAATGAACCTCGACCTCGTTTCTCGCCCTCGCGCGGAACTCCCGCATGAGCGAATAGAGAAGCCCGAGGACGTCGAGATACTGACGATCCGTCGGCGTCGACCCCAGGAAGGCCTCGATGGTGGCTTTGAAGGTGTCCTGGATCACCTTCATGGGGTTGGCGATGATGAATGCGCCGATGCCCGAACCTAGGATGATGACGAGTTCGAACGGCTGCCACAACACTTCAAGGTGTCCGCCCATCATGGCGTAACTGCCGAGAATGGACGCGACCATGAAGACGAGCCCGAATATGATCGTCACGCTACGCTCCCCACACAACCACAAGTTTATGAGATATATCCTTGCACGAAGCTGATTAAGGCTTTCTAAGCAAACTGGACGCATGATGGACGATGGACCGGGAACCAGACCGGGCGCCAGGGCGGACGGCGTGCGGCGGGGGAGGAGGACCGGTCAGCTTGGGGCAAGGCCTTGAAGGCTTAATTTGCACAAGATCCCAGGTGAGCGCAGTCCCGGCTCAGGCCGGCGAAGCGGCAACAGCGATGCGCGGGCGGCCGCCCGCGGAATGCCTGGCCGGATGCCGCATGCGAAAGGAGTTCCGCCGTGTTGACGGCAACCGCGACCTACAACATGGTCATGACGGATCTGAGCCGCACGCTGGAACGCACGGCCCAGCAGCCGCTCGTCGAACGCGAGACCGCCTATTACAAGGGGAACATCTCCTCGGCGAAGTCCATCGACGACTTCCTCGCCAATGACCGCCTGTACCGCTACGCCATGAAAGCTCATGGCCTGGAGGACATGATTTACGCCAAGGCCTTCATGCGCAAGGTGCTGGAGGAGGGCATACACACGAAAACCGCGTTCGCCAACAAGCTCGTGGACACGCGCTATCGCGAATTCGCCAAGACGTTCGATTTCGAGGCCTTCGGCAGCGCCGCGACCGTGACGAGCGCTGCCCAGCAGGGCACCGTGGACATGTATCTTCGCCAGACCCTGGAAGAGGACGTCGGGGTTCAGAACGAGGGCGCCCGGCTGGCGCTGTATTTCGAGCGCAAGGCGTCCGAGGTCACGACGACGATGAATCTGCTCGGCGACCCGGCGCTTCTCAAGGTGGTGCAGGTGGCCTTCGGCTTCAGCGAGGCGACGGGGGCGATGGACGTCGACAAGCAGGTCGCAATGATCGAGAAGCGCCTCGACGTCGCGGACCTGCAGGAGCCGGAGAAACTGAAAGAGCTTCTTAACCGCTTCACCACTTTATGGGAGATGGAGAACAGCGCCACGGTGTCGGCGCCCAACGTTCTCCTCCTCAACCAGACGCCAAGCATCGGCGCCGATCTGCTTTCGGCGATCCAGAACCTGCGGCTGGGGGGAGCCTGATGCAGTCGGGCATCTATGTCGGCCTGTCCGGGCAGATCGCCCTTGAGCGGCGCCTCGGCACGATCGCCAACAATGTCGCCAATGCCTCGACCGCGGGTTTCCGTTCCGAGGAGGTCAAATTCGAGACCGTCATTTCGCGCGTCGGCCCGGAGCCCGTGGCGTTCTCCACGCCGGGCAAGACCTTTCTTTCGCGGCGTCTGGGCGGGCTCACGCAGACCGAGAACCTTTACGACGTCGCCGTTCTGGGCGACGCGTGGATGTCCATCGAGATCAATGGCCAGCAGGTCTACACCCGCGACGGCCGCATGAAGATTTCGGAGACCGGGGATTTACTCTCGCTTAACGGCTATCCCATTCTTGATTCCGGCGGCGCCCCCATCGTTCTTGACCCGGCGGCTGGTCCGCCACAAATCGCTCGTGACGGCGCCATCTTCCAGAA
Source organism: Rhodomicrobiaceae bacterium (assembly GCA_050288485.1). Lineage (GTDB taxonomy): Bacteria > Pseudomonadota > Alphaproteobacteria > Rhizobiales > Rhodomicrobiaceae > JARRLC01. The sequence continues at coordinate 5,652 of JBNKDX010000131.1, forward strand.
CGGCCGCAAGCTGGGCGCCCTTGGCCTCTTCATCATCGAGGATGGCGCCCGCCTGACGCGCGCGCCGAATTCGGGGGTCGTCACCGACCGGCCGGTTGAGCCGGCGGAGGACATGGTCACCGTGGGGTTTGCGCAAGGGTTCGTCGAACAGTCCAATGTCAATCCCGTCAAGGAGATTACACGGCTGATCTCGGTGCACCGGGCCTTCGACGGCATCAGCAATTCCATGGATACGGTCGAGAACTCGCTTCTGGACGCGATCAAGACCCTCGGCGGGTAAGCCGGACCAGCGGAGATGACCTAGGAAGGCCGGTCAGCCTGCGAACAACGGCGGGCGGGCAGCGGGCTGCGGGGCGCGTCAAGTCATGAAGGTGATGTGAGGCAAGTCATGACGGATCGCATGAACCACAACACGGAGAACGCGCTTGCCGACCTGGAATGGAGCCTGTCCATGGCTTCGATTTCGGTGCCGAAGACGCGTGTCGGCGGTGTCGTCAGCGAGGTGACGCCCGCCTATTGCCGCGTTTCCGGCCTGTCGCAGTTCGTGAAGCTTGGCGAGTGCGTCAGCCTCGTCGGGGAGCGCCCGCAGCTTGGCGAGGTGGTGCGCATCGACGAGAACGGCGCCACGATCAAGTCTTTCGATCCCGTCATCGACGTCGGTCTCGGCACGATCGCGTGGCAGGAGGGCTTCGTAACCATAAATCCGCATCCCTCCTGGAAGGGGCGCATCATCAACGCCCTCGGCAACCCCATCGACGGCGGCGGGGCGCTGCTGCATGGCGATAGGCCGGTAACCGCCGAGCGCGAGCCTCCGCCGCCCCTGCGGCGCCAGCGGGTCAACCTGCCGGTGAAGACCGGCGTGCGGGTGATCGACCTGTTC
>JBNKDX010000132.1:0-6500 GCA_050288485.1 Rhodomicrobiaceae bacterium
AATCTGACCGACGAGGTTTTCCATCTCATCAAGAACACCCCGAAGGTTACGGGCTTCCTGGGGTCGGATTCCAAGCCGGTGCCGATTCCCGATTCCGAGGCCGAGCTGATCCTGCAGCAGGTGAAGGAAGGCGTCGAGCGTCCGAAGCCGTCGGTCTCATTCGAAATTGGTGAGCAGGTGCGCGTCGCGGACGGGCCTTTCGCCTCGTTCAGCGGCCATGTCGAGGAAGTCGATGAAGAGCGCGCGCGGCTCAAAGTGGCGGTTTCCATCTTCGGCCGGGCGACCCCGGTCGAACTGGAATACGGGCAGGTCGAAAAGGTCTGACTTGTTCGTGTCGCATCAATCTGGCGAAGGCGAAGCCGGAGCCAGGCAGAATTGATGCGCAAGCAAACGCATCAATCTGGCGGAAGGCGAAGCCCGGGCCAGGCTAAGTTGATGTGAAAGCATGTGCGGGAGGATGTCCGGCCGAGCCATAGACCGGGGATCCGCACCGCAAAGCCCTGAACACAAGGAACCCGAAGGGTTCGAAGGGAAATGAAATGGCGAAGAAAGTCGTAGGATCGCTGAAATTGCAGGTGCCTGCGGGGCAGGCCAATCCGTCGCCGCCGATCGGCCCGGCGCTGGGTCAGCGCGGGCTCAACATCATGGAGTTTTGCAAGGCCATCAACGCCGCGACCAAGGAGTTCGAGCCGGGGTCGCCGGTTCCGGTGGTCATCACCTATTACCAGGACAAGTCCTTTACCTTTCAGATGAAGACGCCGCCGGCGAGCTTTCTTCTGAAAAAGGCGGCGAAGATCGGCGCCGGTTCGAAGGAGCCGGGCAAGAGCGGGCCGGTCGGGACCGTTACCGCCGCGCAGATCCGCGAGATCGCGGAGATCAAGCTGAAGGATTTGAACGCGAATGATGTGGAGCAAGCGGTGAAGATCATTGCTGGCTCGGCGCGTTCCATGGGATTGATGGTTGAGGGGTGACTGCCATGGCAACTTCTGGTAAAAGGTTGGCTGCCGCTCGCAAAGGCATCGACCCGTTGAAACTCTACCCGGTGGATGAGGCTGTGAAGCTCGTGAAGGAGCGGGCCAAGGCGAAATTCGATGAAACGATCGAGATCGCCATGAATCTGGGCGTCGATCCGCGGCACGCCGATCAGAACGTGCGCGGCGTCTGCAATCTGCCCAACGGCACGGGCCGCACGGTCCGCGTCGGCGTGTTCGCCAAGGGGGCCTTTGCGGAAGCGGCGAAGAAGGCCGGGGCGGAGGTCGTCGGCGCCGAGGATCTCGTCGAGCAGATTCAGAAAGGCAACATCAACTTCGACAGGTGCATCGCCACGCCGGACATGATGCCGCTCGTCGGGTGCCTGGGCAAGGTGCTCGGGCCGCGCGGCCTGATGCCGAATCCGAAGGTCGGCACCGTGACGACTGACGTTGCGGGAGCTGTCGCCGCCGCAAAGGGCGGCGCTGTCGAATTCCGCGCTGACAAAGCGGGCATCGTTCATGCCGGCATTGGCAAGGCAAGCTTCACCGAGCAGGCGCTCCTTGAGAACGCCCGCGCTTTTGCCGAAGCCGTAATCAAGGCCAAGCCGAGCGGCGCCAAGGGCACCTATGTGAAGAAAATCGCGGTCAGTTCCAGCATGGGGGTTGGCGTGCGTATCGAACCGGCGACGCTCACGGGAGCGCAACACGCGGGGTAGATAACGAGAAGAGGCATGAGCCGTCGGACGACCGGCGGCCTTCGAGTTTCAGGCGCGCGAGCGTCTGAAGAGCGTGCCAACCGCCATCCGGCGGCTGGCGCGTAAACCTGTCCGAGACTGCAGGCGCCCGAGTGGCTTAATCGTGTGGCTCGCGTCACATGGCCGGCATAGACGGGGTACGGACAGAATCATCACGGCCCCTTCAGTTCGGGGCCGGGGCGGTTTTGGCGGAACCCGGGACGGGACCCGATGTCAGGGCTCGCCCTGACGAATTGAGCCGGCGGAACGGGGATTTCCTCGTCCGCCTAAGTAACTGGAGAAGACTGTGCCGACAGCCGAAAAACAGGCGCTCGTCGAGGAACTCGGCGGCATCTTTGCGAAAGCCGGTGTTGTCGTGGTGGCTCATTATGCCGGTCTCACAGTTGCCCAGATGCAGGATCTGCGCCGCCGCATGCGTCAAGCAGGCGGTTCGGTCCGCGTCGCCAAGAACAGGCTCGCCAAAATCGCTCTCGAAGGCAATCCCGCCAAAGGTATGGCGGATTACCTGAAGGGCCAGACGGTGCTCGCTTTTTCCGAGGACCCCGTCGCCGCGGCGAAAGTCGCCCGCGGTTTCGCCAAGGACAATGACAAATACGTCATCCTGGGCGGCGCGATGGGGGACAAGGTGCTCGACCCGGAAGGGGTCGAGGCGGTCGCCAACATGCCGTCGCGCGAAGAACTCATCGCGATGATCGCCGGCATGATTGGCGCCCCGGCAGGCAATCTGGTTGCTGCGATCGGCGCGCCCGCTTCCGATATCGCTGGCATTCTTTCGACATTGGAAGACCGGCAGAAGGAAGCGGCTTGAGAGGCAACGAGTTAAGACCGGTTGCGTGCGCCAGCACTGCACCAGATAGAGACATGGAAACGGATAGAAAATGACTGCTGACCTGAAATCTCTGGCGGAAAAGATCGTGGGATTGACCCTTCTGGAAGCCGCCGAACTGAAGAAGATCCTCAAGGACGAATACGGTATCGAACCGGCTGCCGGCGGCGCGGTCGTGATGGCCGGTCCCGGCGGCGCCGGTGATGCGGCCGCTCCGGCTGAGGAGAAGACCGAGTTCGACGTCGTCCTGGCAAGCGCCGGTGCGCAGAAGATCAACGTTATCAAGGAAGTGCGCGCCATCACCGGGCTCGGCCTGAAGGAAGCGAAGGACCTCGTCGAGGGCGCTCCGAAGCCGATCAAGGAAGGTGTGCCCAAGCAGGAAGCCGAGGAGATCAAGAAGAAGGTCGAGGCCGCCGGCGCGACGGTCGAGATCAAGTAATGCGGCGGAGCGGGAGGCCGTGTGCGCCTCCCGCCCCCTTCATTGCGGTTTGACGGCAAGACGGTTCCCCACAAGCGCCCGCGCCGGCGCGTTTGTGGCGAGCCGTTTACGAGTGATTATGAGGAGATGAAATGGCGCAATCTTTCATCGGCCGCAAGCGGGTGCGCAAGGGCTTCGGCCGCATCGCCGAAGTGGCTGAAATGCCCAACCTTATCGAGGTGCAGAAGCACTCTTACGACCAGTTTCTCATGGTCGAAGAGCCGAAAGGCGGACGCCCGAACGAAGGCCTTCAGGCCGTCTTCAGCTCCGTCTTTCCTATATCAGATTTTTCCGGCCGTGCCCAGCTTGAGTTTGTCTCCTACGAGTTCGAGGCGCCGAAATATGATGTGGAAGAGTGCCAGCAGCGCGGCATGACCTTCGCCGCTCCGCTGAAGGTGAAGCTGCGCCTCATCACATTCGACATCAACGAGGAAACCGGCGCCAGCTCCGTCCGCGACATCAAGGAGCAGGACGTCTATATGGGCGACATGCCGTTCATGACCTCGAACGGCACCTTCATCATCAACGGCACCGAGCGCGTCATCGTTTCCCAGATGCACCGCTCGCCGGGCGTGTTTTTCGATCACGACCGCGGCAAGACGCATTCCAGCGGCAAGCTGCTGTTTGCCGCGCGGATCATCCCCTATCGCGGCTCCTGGCTCGACTTCGAATTCGACGCCAAGGATCTCGTCTATGTGCGCATCGACCGGCGCCGCAAGCTGCCCGTGACGACGCTCCTGTACGCGCTCGGCCTCGACGACGAGGAGATACTCTCGACCTTCTACGACCGCATCGAGCTGACCGCCGACACCAAGAAAGGCGGATGGAAGCTCCCCTACGCGCCGGACCGCATGCGCGGCCAGAAATATACCTACGACATCCGTAATGCCGCCAATGGCCAGGTGGTGATCGAAGCGGGGCACAAGCTGTCGGCCCGCCAGGCCAAGAAGCTGGCGGAAGAGGGCCTGAAGAACGTTCTCCTGCATGATGAGGCGGTGTACGGCCGCTATCTCGCCGAAGACATCGTGAACATGGAAACCGGTGAGATCTACGGCGAGGCGGGCGCCGAAATCGAGAAGGAACTGCTTGAGACGCTGCGCAAGAACGGCGTCAAGCAACTGCCGCTTCTCGATATCGACCATGTCACGACCGGCGGCTTCATCCGCAACACGCTGCATGCCGACAAGAACAGCAGCCGCGAAAGCGCGCTTCTCGACATCTACCGTGTCATGCGCCCTGGCGAGCCGCCGACCATCGAGGCGGCCGAAGCCCTGTTCCAAGGCCTGTTTTTCGACGCCGAACGCTACGACCTTTCCTCGGTCGGCCGCGTGAAGATGAACATCCGGCTGGAGCTGGAGTGCCCGGATACGGTGCGGACGCTGCGCCCGGAAGACATCCTCGCCGTTATCCGCACTCTGGTCGCGCTGCGCGACGGCAAGGGAGAGATCGACGATATCGACCATCTCGGCAACCGCCGCGTGCGCTCGGTCGGCGAACTGATGGAAAATCAGTACCGCATCGGCCTCTTGCGCATGGAGCGGGCCATCAAGGAACGCATGTCGTCGGTCGATATCGACACGGTGATGCCGCAGGATCTCATCAACGCCAAGCCCGCCTCGGCGGCAGTGCGCGAGTTCTTCGGCTCCTCGCAGCTCTCGCAGTTCATGGACCAGACCAACCCGCTGTCGGAAATCACGCACAAGCGCCGCCTATCGGCGCTCGGGCCGGGCGGTCTGACGCGCGAGCGCGCCGGTTTCGAGGTGCGCGACGTGCACCCGACCCATTACGGCCGCATCTGCCCGATCGAGACGCCGGAAGGCCCGAATATCGGTCTGATCAACTCGCTGGCGACGTTCGCCCGCGTCAACAAATACGGCTTTATCGAAAGCCCCTACCGCCGCGTCAAGGACGGCCGGGTGACGGACGAGGTGGTCTACCTCTCGGCGACGGAAGAGGCGCGCCACCACGTGGCGCAAGCCAACGCCGAGCTGTCGGAGGACGACCGCTTCATCGAAGATCTCGTCGTCTGCCGCCATGCCGGCGACGTCCATCTGATTCCGCCGTCGCAGGTGGATCTCATCGACGTGTCGCCGAAGCAGGTCGTTTCGGTGGCCGCGGCGCTGGTTCCGTTCCTGGAAAATGACGACGCCAACCGCGCGCTCATGGGGTCGAACATGCAGCGTCAGGCCGTGCCGCTGATCAGGGCCGAGGCACCGCTGGTGGGCACCGGCATGGAATCCGTTGTGGCGCGCGACTCCGGCGCGGCGATCGCCGCCCGCCGCACGGGCGTCGTCGATCAGGTCGACGCGACCCGTATCGTCATTCGCGCAACCGAAGAGACCGATCCGTCCAAGTCGGGCGTCGATATCTACCGGCTGCGCAAGTTCCAGCGTTCGAACCAGAACACCTGCATCAATCAGCGGCCGCTGGTCCGCGTGGGCGACAGCGTAGCCGAGGGCGACATCATCGCCGACGGGCCTTCGACCGATCTCGGCGATCTGGCGCTAGGCAAGAATGTGCTCGTCGCCTTCATGCCGTGGATGGGCTACAACTTCGAAGACTCGATCCTCATCTCCGAGCGTATCGTGTATGACGACGTCTTTACGTCGATCCATATCGAGGAATTCGAGGTTACGGCGCGCGATACGAAGCTCGGTCCGGAGGAAATCACCCGCGATATTCCGAACGTCTCGGAAGAAGCGCTGAAAAACCTGGACGAAGCCGGCATCGTCTATATCGGCGCCGAGGTGAAGCCGGGCGATATTCTGGTCGGCAAGATCACGCCGAAGGGCGAAAGCCCGATGACGCCGGAAGAGAAGCTTCTGCGCGCCATCTTCGGCGAGAAGGCGTCCGACGTCCGCGATACATCGCTTAAACTGCCCCCCGGCGTGACCGGAACGGTAGTGGAGGTGCGCGTCTTCAACCGCCACGGCGTCGAGAAGGACGAGCGCGCCATGGCGATCGAGCGCGAGGAGATCGAACGCCTCGCCAAGGACCGCGACGACGAATTGCAGATCCTCGACCGCAACGTCTACGGACGTCTGCGTGGCATCCTGATGGAGAAAGAGGTTGCGCGCGGCCCCAAGGGTATGCGCAAAGGTTCGGTCGTCTCCGAGGAAGCTCTTTCCGATGTCCCGCGCAGCCAGTGGTGGGAAATCGCATTGAAGGACGAGGCTGCGATGGCGGGCATCGAAGCCATTCGCCGTCAGTATGACGATGCCAAGCGGCGCCTTGAACAGCGCTTTGTCGACAAGATCGACAAGCTCAAGCGCGGTGACGAACTGCCGCCCGGCGTCATGAAGATGGTCAAGGTCTTCGTCGCCGTGAAGCGCAAGCTGCAACCCGGCGACAAGATGGCAGGCCGCCACGGCAACAAGGGCGTCATCGCGAAGATCCTCGCCGAGGAGGATATGCCGTTCCTCGAGGACGGAACGCCGGTCGACATGGTCCTCAACCCGCTCGGCGTGCCC